>NZ_LXJQ01000008.1:0-152179 GCF_001728925.1 Pseudomonas sp. 1D4 | reverse complement strand
TTGCGCCCCTGGCAACCCGAGCCCCCTGCCGTAAAGCGCCTGAAGGCCCTGGTACGGCGCCTGGATGACCTGCGCGAAATCGAACAGATGGAGCACAACCGCCTGGAAGTGGCTGATGCCAACGTGAAGACCTCGATCGAGTCGGTGCTGGAACACATCGGGCAAGAGATCAAAGAGACTCTCAAGGCGATCAACAAGCACATCGACAACGACCCGGACCTACGCGGCAAGCGCGACCTGCTGACCAGTATCGATGGAGTCGCCGACAAGACCGCCGCCCTGCTCCTGGCGGAACTGGGCGACCCGCAGCGCTTTGCCAACAGCCGCGCCATCACCGCCTTTGCCGGGCTCAATCCACGGCTGCAGGAGTCCGGGAGCTACCGAGGGCAGACGCGCATCTCCAAGATGGGCTCATCGCGCCTGAGGGCCGGCCTGTACATGCCCGCGATCAGCGCCCTGACATACAACGAAGCGATCAGAGCCATGGGCGAACGGCTAAGAGAAAGGGGCAAGACCGGCAAGCAGATCGTCTGTGCTGCGATGCGCAAGCTGCTGAACATCGCCTATGGCGTCTTGAAATCGGGCCAGCCGTTTGATGCAAAACTGGCCCTTGCTCACTAGAAATCAAGACGGTATCTACGGTGCTTCGCCGGCAATTACGTGCCAGGACGCGATGGGCCACCGGTTCGTAGGATGCGCTGAGGCACGAAGCGCATCACGCCGGAGTCAGGCGCTTGCACGGCGTCATCCACAACGTATCGAGGGTAGCCACCGCGCAGGGTGTATGGCGCTCTTTCCATCCACCCATGGCGCCCAGCACGGCCACGAATGGTGGATCGGTGAAGCGCGATCCACCCTACGGTGCTCGCCGGTAATCGCGTGCCAATACGCGATGGGCTTCGTACAGCTCAGCCCATCCTACGGGTGCCACCGGTTCTATCGGTTCGGTTCGTAGGATGCGCTGAGGCCACGAAGCGCATCACGCCGGGGCTTCAGGCACGGCGGCGGCGCCGGGGCATCGGTAGCCCGGGCTGCGGGGCGAATGGCGCTCCATCCCCCATGCGTTCCGCTTGAGGTCATCCACCTGACTGCCCATGTTGAAACCGATCCTGTTGGGCTGCCCCCATCTTCACGCGGGACTGCCGGCGGTCGTGACGCTCGCCTTTGGGCGGCGGACAACCGAAGGCCCGCCCAGGGGCAGGGCGCGGCTCGCTGCGCACGGAGTAGGACGCGGGGAGGGGCTTAGCGCCAGGGCAGGCCGGGCGACGGGGCGTTGGCCAGCAGGTGCCAGCCGCCCTCCCCGGCCACCAGCCGCGCCAGAGCGCGGTGCAGGTCGGCGGGAGCGAGGGTGGCGAGGGCCAGGGCGAGTTGCAGGTGCCAGTCCGCCGGCCGGGCGGCGAGGTGCAGGGTGCTGACGTTGCCGGGCAGGTCCGCGGCCGCTTGTCGCCATGCCTGCTGAAGGCCCTCGCGCAGGGGTTCGGCCTGCGCCAGCAGGGGCGGCGCCTGGTTTAGGAAGGCCTGCACCTGCGCCAGCACTTCGGGCACCGGCGTGTCGGCGGCCTGTACGGCGAAGACCAGCCCGGCCTGGCCGCCCATGTGGCGCAGGCCGGCGAACACCGCGTAGCCCAGGTTCAGCTCGGTGCGCAGACGCTGGTAGAAGGGCGATTCCAGGGTGCGCCCCAGCCAGTGCCAGAGCGCTTCGCTGCGGGCGCTTCGATCCGGCACTGGGCAGAACAGCACCAGCGCCGGCTCGCCCTCGCTCGGCAGGTGATGCCAGTGGTGGCCAGGGGCCAGAGCCGGCGGCGCGAGGCTGCGGGGCATCGCTTCGCCGGGCAGGGCGTCGAGCAGGGCCTGGACGCTGGGCAGGTCGTCGTCAGCCAGGCCGAGGGCGATCACGTCCCAGCGGCTGGCGTCGAGGCTGCGGCGGATGCTGGCAGGGCTGACGCCGGCCTGGCCCGGGGCAGCCCCTCGCGCGGTGCCGAGTACGTCGGGCAGGCAGTGCAGCAGTTGCCGAATCGGCAGTTCGGCGGCCTGTCGGTTGCGCCCGGCCTGCAGCAGCCGGGGGCCCTGTTCGCAGGCGGCCAGCGGTGGCGCCAGCACGGTGCGCAAGGCGGCGGCGAGCATGGCCGGTAGGTCGCGGGAGCGGCCAATGACACGCAACTGCCAATCCAGCCCCTGCTCCAGCAGCAGCAGGTCGCCGCCCTGCTGCTGGGCCTGGCTGCGCAACCCGCGCAGGGCACGCTGCAGGGCCGGGTGGTGGGCAGGGTCGCGGGTGCTGGGGGTGAGCCGCCAGCGCAGCAGCAACTGGGCGTGCTCGGGGTCACCTGGCCAGCGCATCAGCGGGGGCGCCGTGCGGGAGGTCTGTTGCGTCGCGACGAAAGCCTGGAAGGCCAGTGCGGGGCCGAAGTGCCAGCGCACCTCCGGGCGCAGGGGCGCGGGCTCCAGCGCCAGTTCGAAACCGGCCGCCAGGCAGCGGGCCGAAACCGGGCGCGCCTCGCTCAGCAGACGCACGAGGCGGGCCGGCTGCAATTGGGCCAGCAGGGCGGCCAAGGCGCTGGCGGGCAAGGTGCCGTGGCGCTGCGCCTGGTCGCGGATGAATTCCAGGGGTGCCTGCCGGGGCGCGGCGGGCCGCTCGTGCAGGAGGCGCGCCCAGGGCTCCCGCTCGCGCAGGGAGGCGAGCCAGCCGAACAGGCCGCCTTCGATGCGGGCGCGGGTGTCGGCACTGGCATCCGCCAGGGCCAGCTCCAGCACCAGCAGGGCCTGGCCCTGGTGGTGATAGGTCAGGTGCAGGTCGAGGCCGTCGCACAGGCCCTGCTCGCACAGCCAGCCCTGGAAGCTGCCGGGGCTTTCGTCCCGCAGCAGCTCACCGAGCAGAGCCACGGCGTCGGGCAGGGCTTCGGGCTGGCGCTCCAGGGCGAAGGCCAGCCACTGGCGCGGGGCGCCGGGCAGTTGCAGGCGCAGGCTGCGGCAGGTCAACGGCAGCAGGGGCGGCGGTGCCCGGTGTGGCTGCGCCTGGCCGGGCGGGCAGCCGGCGAAGGCCTGCTGGACGAGCGCCTGCACCTGCTCCGCCGGCTGTGGCGCCGCCACCCAGAGTTGCCGTTCGCCGGCTCCGGCGAAGTGCGCGAGGGCGGCCTGGAAGGCGGGGTCGTCGATGGCCAGGCTGTCGCGGTGCCCGGCGTGGAAGTCGGCCAGTGGGTGACCCGGCGCCAGTGTGGCGGCCAGGGCGGATTGGGCTTGGGTCCAGGGGTCACGCCCCCGGTTGAGGTATTCGATCTGCAGGATTTCCCGCTCGCGGCGTTGCAGGTCGAGGCCGGGCAGTGGCGCCTGGATCAGGTCGGCGAGCCGCTCCAGGCCGGCCTGGAGCCGGTCGGCGGGCAGTTCGAAGAAGTAGTCGGTGTGATGGGCCTGGGTGCTGGCGTTGAGGCGGCCACCGCTGGCCTGGACGAAAGGCATCAGCCGTTGGCTCTGGGTGAAGCGCTGGCCGCCGAGAAAGCGCAGGTGTTCGAGGAAGTGCGCCAGGCCCGGCCACTCGCGGGGTGCGTCATGGCTGCCGGCATGGACCCGCAACAACACGGCGGCCAGGGTCCCCGGCTGCTGCCAGGTGCGCAGGGGGAGCGGGCTGGAGGGGGCGGGCGTCTCGGACATGGGCTGCACCGTCGACAAATGCGCACAGCATCCTCAACCCGCGCCCACAGGGCAATGCTTCTTTGGACGTCAGCGGTGCCTTGACGCTCCGGCCTGGCCTGAAGAGAATCCGCGAGCCTTCCGGTGCGGCCGTTCCATCCAGCCGAGCCGCCGTGCTTCCCCGCCCGGCGCCGGCCTCAGGTCTTCCAGTCCCGATGTCCGCACCCGCGCGCCCTGCGCCCCCACTCGACCCGACCCAGAGCCCGGCTGCCTTGCCTCGGGCGCGCGGTCCTCCCCTACCCAAAAGGAATAACGGCATGATCCTGATCCGCCTGTCCAAGGCCGCCATGGTGCTGGCCATGGCTTTCTTCGCGACCTTGGTCGCCTTCGGCAACATCACCGACTACGGCACCAACTTCGCTTTCGTGCGCCACGTGTTCCTGATGGACACGCTGTTCCCTGACAACCAGATCATGTACCGCTCCATCACTACGCCCTGGATGCACCATGCGGGCTACATCTTCATCATCGCGCTGGAAAGCCTGACCGCCCTGCTCTGCTGGATCGGCGGCGTGCGCCTGCTGCGGGCGGTGAAGGCGCCGGCCGAGACGTTCCGCGCGGCCAAGGGCTGGGCAGTGGCCGGCCTGACCCTGGGCTTCCTGACCTGGCAGGTGGGCTTCATGTCGGTGGGCGGGGAATGGTTCGGGATGTGGATGTCGAAGCAGTGGAACGGCGTGCCGGATGCCTTCCGCTTCTTCATCACGCTGCTGGTGGTGCTGATCTACCTGACTATGCCCAACGACGGCGGCGAAACCGGCAACGCCTGAGTGAGCGGTCGGTCGTAACTAAAAAGCCCCGCCAGCGCTAGCTGTGCGGGGCTTTGCATTCATGGTGTCCCAGAGTGGGTTCGAACCACCAACCTTCCCCTTAGGAGGGGGATGCTCTATCCAATTGAGCTACTGGGACATCGGAACGGGCGGCATGTTAGCGGCGCTCGACGTTTTTGTCATGCCACTGCCACCGGCTAGGCTCAGACTTTCGGAAAAAAGGAGCGACACCATGCAACCGAGCCGCCTTGATCCCCTCCCCGACTCCCCTTTCGTGACCCTGGACCTGCGCGCCGCCAGCCCGGCCGATGCGCCGGCCCTGGCGCTGCTGCTGCACCAACTGGGGCCGGACGAGCCGCAGCCGGACCCGACGCTGCTGGCGCTGCGCCTGGAGAACCTGCCGGCCGGGCGGGAGGTGCTGGTGGCGGAGCGGGAGGGCCAGTTGCTGGGCACCTGTACGGTGATCCTGGTGGAGCACCTGGCCCACAACTTCGCCCGCTCGGCCATCGTCGAGGACGTGGTGGTGGACGCGGAGGCCCGTGGCCTTGGGGTGGGCAAGGCGCTGATGGAGAAGGCGGCGGAACGCGGCCGGGCGCTGGGCTGCTACAAGCTGGTGCTCTCCAGCGGGCTGGGCCGCGAGGCGGCCCATGCCTTCTACGAGTCCCTGGGGTACCGGCGCCACGGGGTCAGTTTCTACCTGGACCTGTAGCGCCGGCATCGCGCGCTTCAGGTCCGCCCGAAGCGCTCTTCGGCCAGGCGGTCGGCCACCTCGGTGGTGGTGCGGCCCTCCTGGTCGGCGCGCTGGAAGATGGTCTTGAGGGTGGCGCCGATGCCTTCGATGTGGGCCTTGAGGGCGGCGGTGCTGCCGCCACTGCGCTCGTAGTGCACGTCGATGATGCCGCCGGCGTTGATGGCGTAGTCCGGGGCGTAGAGGCAGCCGTTGCGGCGCAGTTCCTCGGCCAGTTGCGCGTCGGCCAGTTGGTTGTTGGCGGCGCCGGCGACCACGGGGGCGCGCAGGGCTTCGAGGGTCTGCAGGTTGAGGATGCCGCCCATGGCGCAGGGGGCGAAGACGTCCACGTCCAGGCCGTAGATCTCGTGCTGGCCGACGGCCTTGGCGCCCAGTTGCTCGACGGCGCGGCGCACGTTGGCCTCGACGATGTCGGTCACCCACAGTTCGGCCCCGGCGTCATGCAGCATACGGGCGAGGTGGAAGCCCACCTGGCCGACGCCCTGGATGGCGACGCGCAGGCCCTTGAGGTCGTCCCGGCGCAGGCGGTGCTGCACGGCGGCCTTGAGGCCGATGAACACGCCGTAGGCGGTGGACGGTGACGGGTCGCCGCTGCGGGTTCCGCCGTCGAAGGCTTCGCGGGTGTTGGCACCGGCCACGTGGCGGGTGCGCTCGGCCATGATCTGCATTTCCGTCGGGCCGGTGCCGGAGTCGGCGGCGGTGATGTAGCGCCCGCCGAGGCTGTCGACGAAGTCGCCCATGGCCTGGAACAGCGCTTCGGTCTTGTCCTTGCGCGGGTCGCCGAAGATGACGGCCTTGCCGCCGCCCAGCGGCAGGTTGGCCAGGGCGGACTTGTAGGTCATGCCACGGGACAGCCGCAGCACGTCACGCAGGGCCTGCTCGTCGTCGGCGTAGGGGAACATGCGGCAGCCGCCGAGGGCGGGGCCGAGGTTGCGGTTGTGGATGGCGATGATGGCCTTGAGGCCGCTGGCCTTGTCATGGCCGTAGACGACCTGTTCGTGGTGGTCGAATTCGACGTGGCTGAAGACGGACATGGGGGTTCCTCGATTCGGGTTGGGCGTGTTTCAAGTCGATGGGGCGCCCTCCCCCATGGACCGGGAGAGGGGCCTCTGATCGGGCGTCAGGCTGCCGGGTCGAACAGGTGCAAGACCTGCACGTCGCTGGCGGTGAGGCGCGCGCGCAGCTGCTGCTCCTGCTGGCGGACCTTGGCCAGGGCGCGTTCCTTCACCGGGCCGTAGCCGCGGATCTGCTCGGGCAGTTCGGCCAGGGCGACGGCGGCGGCGTAGTTGCCGGGGCGCAGCTCCTTGAGGATCAGTTCCACCTGGGCCTCGTACTCGTCGATCAGCTGGCGTTCGAGCTTGCGCTCGTGGCTGTAGCCGAAGGGGTCGAGGGCGCTGCCACGCAGGAAGCGGAAGCGTGCGAGGACATCGAAGGCCTTGAGCATCCAGGGGCCGAAGCGACGCTTGCGCGGCTCGCCGGTGGCCGGGTCGGGTTTGGCCAGCCAGGACGGGGCGAGGTGGAATTCGAGGCTGTAGTCGCCCTCGAACTGCGCCTCCAGCTGCTTGCGGAAGCTGGCGTCGCTGTAGAGCCGGGCCACTTCGTATTCGTCCTTGTAGGCCAGCAGCTTGGCGTAGTAGCGGGCCACGGCGCGGGTCAGGGCCTTGTCTTCGCCGATGTCGGCCTGGCGCACGCGCTCCACCAGGGCGCGGTAGCGCTCGGCGTAGGCGGCGTCCTGGTAGGCGCGCAGGTGGTCGGCGCGGTACTGGACGATCTCTTCCAGGGTTTCGCAGCGCGGGGCTTCGATCTCGGCCGGGCGGGCGAGCTTCTCCACCGCCGCCAGGTCGTGGGCGGCGCGACGGCCCCAGAGGAAGGCCTGCTGGTTGAGGGTGACGGCGACGCCGTTGAGTTCGATGGCCTTGTCGATGGCGGCGGCGGAGATGGGCACCAGGCCCTTCTGGTAGGCGTAGCCGAGCATGAACAGGTTGGTGGCGATGCTGTCGCCCAGCAGGCGGGTGGCCAGGCGGGTGGCGTCGACGAAGTGGGTCTTGGCTTCGCCCACCGCTTCCACCAGGGCGTCACGCATGGCGACGCCGGGCACCTGGGCGTCTGGGTTGCGGGTGAACTCGGCGGTGGCGGCTTCGTGGCTGTTGACCACGGCGGTGGCGATGCGGTCGTTGAGCTTGGCCAGGGCCTCTTCGCTGGCGGCCACCACCAGGTCGCAGCCCAGCAGCAGGTCGGTCTCGCCGGCGGCGATGCGCACGGCGTAGATGTCGTCCTGCCTGGCGGCGATGCGGATGTGGGTGATGACCGGGCCGAACTTCTGCGCCAGACCGGCCTGGTCGAGCACGGTGCAACCCTTGCCTTCGATGTGGGCGGCCATGCCCAGCAGGGCGCCGACGGTGGTGACGCCGCTGCCGCCGACGCCGGGCAGGAGGATGTTCCAGGGCCGGGCGAGGCTCGGCTGGCGCGGCTCGGGCAGGGCGACGAAGAGCGCCTTGGCTCCGGCGGCCTCGGGCTTGCGCAGGCTGCCGCCGTGGACGGTGACGAAGCTGGGGCAGAAGCCTTCGACGCAGGAGAAGTCCTTGTTGCAGGCGTTCTGGTCGATCTGCCGCTTGCGGCCCAGTTCGGTTTCCAGAGGCAGCACGGAGAGGCAGTTGGACTTGACGCTGCAGTCACCGCAGCCCTCGCACACGGCGGGGTTGATGAAGGCGCGCTTGGCCGGGTCGGCGAGCTTGCCGCGCTTGCGGCGGCGGCGTTTCTCGGTGGCGCAGGTCTGGTCGTAGATGATCACCGAGACGCCCTTGAACTCGCGCAGTTCGCGCTGTACGGCGTCCAGCTCGCGGCGGTGGTGGAAGGTGACGATGGGCGCGAAGGTGGCGCGGGTGGGGTACTTCTCGGGTTCGTCGGTGACCAGGGCGATGCGTTTGACGCCTTCGGCGAAGACCTGCTGGCTGAGCTGGTCGACCCGCAGTTCGCCGTCGATGGGCTGGCCGCCGGTCATGGCGACGGCATCGTTGTAGAGGATCTTGTAGGTGATGTTGACGCCGGCGGCGACGGCGGCGCGCAGGGCCAGTTGGCCGGAGTGGAAGTAGGTGCCGTCCCCCAGGTTCTGGAAGATGTGCGGGGTGTCGGTGAAGGGGGCCTGGCCGATCCAGGTGGCGCCCTCCCCGCCCATCTGGGTGAAGGTGTCGGTGTTGCGGTCCATCCACTGGGTCATGTAGTGGCAGCCGATACCACCCTGGGCGCGGCTGCCTTCGGGCAGCTTGGTGGAGGTGTTGTGCGGGCAGCCGGAGCAGAAGTGCGGGGTGCGCACGGTGGTGTGCTTGGGTGCGGCGAGGGCCTTCTCCTTGGCGGCGAGGAAGGCCAGGCGCGATTCGATCTGCTCGCTGGTGTAGATGGGGGCGAGGCGCTTGGCGATGACGCGGGCGATCATCGCCGGGGTCAGCTCGCTGAGGTTGGGCAGCAGGGAGTTGCCGTGCTCGTCGAATTCACCGACGACGCGCGGGCGCTTGTCCACGGGCCAGTTGTAGAGCTGGCCGGTGAGCTGGTCCTCGATGATGCTGCGTTTCTCTTCCACCACGAGGATTTCGTCCAGGCCCTGGGCGAATTCGTGCACGGAGACCGGCTCCAGTGGCCAGCTCATGCCGACCTTGAGCACCCGCAGGCCGACCTGGGCGCAGAGCGCTTCGTCCATGCCGAGGTCGTTGAGGGCCTGGCGCACGTCGAGGTAGGACTTGCCGGTGGTGATGATGCCGAGGCGCGGGTTGGGCGAGTCGAGCTTGACCTGGTTGAGGTTGTTGGCCAGGGCGAAGGCGCGGGCGGCGTAGATCTTGTACATGTTCAGGCGCTTTTCCTGCGCCAGGGGCGGGTCGGGCCAGCGGATGTGCACGCCGTCCTCGGGCAGGACGAAGTCCTTGGGAATCTGCACCTGGACCCGCAGGGGGTCGACGTCCACCACAGCGGAGGAGTCGACGTTCTCGGCGATGGTCTTGAGGGCCACCCAACAGCCGCTGTAGCGCGAGAGTTCCCAGCCGATGATGCCGTAGTCGAGGATCTCCTGGACGTTGGCGGGGTTGAGCACGGGGATGGAGGCGGCGATGAAGGCGTGCTCGCTCTGGTTGGCGATGCTGGAGGACTTGCAGCCGTGGTCGTCGCCGGCCAGCAGCAGGACGCCGCCGTGGGCGGACACGCCGGCGGAGTTGCCGTGCTTGAAGACGTCGCCGCAGCGGTCCACACCCGGGCCCTTGCCGTACCACATGGCGAACACGCCGTCATAGCGGGCGCCGGGGAACAGGCTGGTCTGCTGGCTGCCCCAGACGGCGGTGGCGGCCAGTTCTTCGTTGACGCCGGGCTGGAAGTGGATGTGGTTGTCCCTGAGGAAGGACTTGGCTTCCCAGAGGCTCTTGTCGAGGTTGCCGAGCGGCGAGCCCCGGTAGCCGGAGATGAAGCAGGCGGTGTTGAGGCCGTGGGCCTTGTCCCGCTGCTTCTGCAGCATGGGCAGGCGGGTGAGGGCTTGGGTGCCGGTCAGGTAGAGGTGACCGGTTTCGAGGCGGTATTTGTCATCCAGGCGGATCTCGGCCAGTGACATGCGGGCGCTCCTTTTATTTTTATGGCGACCAGGATGGCCACGGTTGGGGCCATCGTCCCGTCCCTGGGCAGGATCGCTGCCCGGAACGCATGCCCAATAATCTGACCGAAGGGTTCTGCTTTTTTCTTTCTATTTTCGAGCGCCAAGGCCAGACTTGCGCATGATTCATCCAACAAGAACAAGATTACGGACTGATTCATGCACACCCTTCTGAGCCCCATCGATCGCAAGATCCTTCGTCTGTTGCAGCACAACGCCGACCTCTCCGCCGCCGAAGTGGCGGAACGGGTGGAGCTGTCCCAGTCGCCCTGCTGGCGACGCATCCACCGCCTGCAGGAGGAAGGGCTGATCGAGCGCAAGGTCGCCCTGCTCAATCCCCAGCGCCTGGGGTTTTCCATCACGGTGTTCGTCAACGTGAAGCTGTCGGCCCACGGGCGCAACAACCTGACGGAGTTCGAGGACGCCATCGTCGGCTACCCGGAGGTGCTGGAGTGCTACACCATGGCCGGCGGCTCGGACTACCTGCTGAAGGTGGTGGCCAAGGACATTGCGGGCTATGAACGCTTCCTGCGGGACCATTTGCTGCAGCGCCCCCATGTGCAGGAGGCGCACTCGAACATCGCCATGAGCGAAGTGAAGCGAACCACCGAACTGCCCCTCGACTGAGCCGGCAACAGGCCCGTTCCAGAGCGCCTGCGCGATACCGTGCAATTTGCAATGCCGGGAATACCCCACCTTGCAAAGTGCACGGAAGGAGCATTTCGCTATCTATTTAACTATTTGATTTATATGTATTTTTTATAAAATCCAGCTTGGCACGACACCTGCTCTTATCCATGGCAAAAGGACCTATGGATGCAGGACCCTCCCATGAACAGCCTCTTCACCCTGTTCGTCGCCATCGCCGTCACCCTGCTCGTGGCGTCTGGTTTCGCTGCCTTGCACGGGCAGTACCAGCAGTACGCCACCCGCCAGGCGATTGCCGATATCCGCATTGCGCCGATGGAGTTCGTGCATGCACGGCAACCTGCTACGAGCCAGCCTGCGGCCAGGGCACTGCGCATGACCGAGCAGCAGGTGCCCGCTCCGGTCCAGCGCCTGTCGTTCTGAGGGCGGTGCGATGCAGCTTGATTACGCCCTCTGGAGCCTGGCGCTCCCGGTCGCGGTCCTGATGCTGGCCGGTTCGGCCTGCCTGGCGTTCTGGGTGATCGACTGCGTCACCTCGCCGGAGCGGCAGGCCAAGCGACGCCGTGCCGAGCGACCCGATGGGGATGGCTCCGAATACGACCCTTTCTTTTGAGTGCAAGGAGCCCGAAATGTCGAAGTCGGCCTTGATCTGCCTGATGGTGTGCGTGCTGTGCAACGTCGGGCTGTGGCTGGAGCCGGGTGAAACCGCGTGGCTGGCACAGGCCCTGAAGATCGGGCTGGCCACCAGCGGGGTGCTGCTGGTGCTGGCGCTGCTGGTGGGTAAGCGGGTCAAGTTCGATCCGGTGCTGCGCTAGTCCACCGTACCGAGGATCGTCAGCAGGCGTTCGAGGGTGGTTTGCAGATCGCCGGAGTTGTCGAGTATCACCAGCCCTTCACTCTCTTCAGCCAGCAGGGCCTGGGTAAAGGCGGCGTTGCGGGCCAGACGGGCTTCGATCTCGTCCGCGGTCTCCCGCCCCCGGCGCAGCAGGCGCTGACGCAGAACGTCCGGAGCCACGTCGAGCAAAATGGCCTGGAGACGGGGGTAGCGCCTACGCGCCTCGGGAAGATAGCCGCGGGAACCATTCACCAGAACATTCAGCCCATTACCCAGCCAGTCATCGATTTCCCTGGGAATGCCGTAGGAAAGTCCGTTGGCATACCAGCTCATGGCGAAGGCGCCCTGGGCTTCCAGCTCATTGAAACGCTGGGGCGTAACCGCTTCGGCCGCCTCCCCCACCGCTTCGGCGGAGCGGGTGATGACCCGCCGGACCACCCGGCAACCGCGCTCGGCCAACTGGGGCCGGGCGGCGTCAAGCAGGCTGTCCTTGCCCGAGCCTGAAGGTCCGATGAGATAGAAGAGCCTGCCGTTCATGGGATTCTCGCTCGCGCTACCGAGGGGCCTGGAAACGGCCGCCACGATACCGGGATCCGACCTGTTTTGGCAGCCTCGGTCGCCTGGAATCACCGAACGTCGAACAGTATCAAAACGCCAGCGCAGCGGCGTTATCATGGCAACCGTTCGGCAGCCTTACTGAACGATGCGGCTGTCTGACGGTCGATTCACCGGCAAGCGCTCTGACCAGGGCTCCGAATTGCACAGTGACTCGCATTTCGGACAATTGGTGCTGGCAAAAAGCCTGCACCCAGCCCAGAATTTACGACACAGTTTTGACGTCAAGGAAACGTTGCATTGACCTCCAGGGTCACTCCTGACGCCAAATGCGATGTCGGGCGGAACGCCTGATGCGAAGGATTGTCAAACCGGTGACAATCACGTAGCTCATTGCCAGCATCGCTCCCTGAACTAACCGGTTTATGAATGTATGCGCCCTATGAAACAGGCTATCTACTCCAGCCGTACCGCTGACAAGTTCGTCGTCCGTCTGCCGGAAGGCATGCGTGAACGCATCGCCGATGTGGCCCGCAACCACCACCGCAGCATGAACTCCGAAATCATCGCGCGACTGGAGCAGAGCATGCTCCAGGAAGGTGCGTTGGATGAGGGGTTGAGCATGCGGATCGACAGCCCGGAGCTTTCTCTTCATGAGCGCGAGCTGCTTCAGCGCTTCCGTCAACTCTCCCGCCGCCAGCAGAACGCCCTGGTCGCGCTGATCGCCCACGACGTGGAACTCGCCGCCGAAGAAGCGTGAGTCCGTTGCGACATTCAAGAGCCGCCCTAGAGGCGGCTTTTTATTGCCTGCGATTTAACAGGTCGGAAGAAAAAGGCCCCGCGTGTGCGGGGCCTTGGGGTCGGTCAGAGCAGGAAGATGGTCGCCAGCCCGAGGAAGATGAAGAAGCCGCCGCTGTCGGTCATGGCGGTGATCATCACACTGGAGCCCATGGCCGGGTCGCGGCCGATACGGGCGAGCGTCATGGGGATCAGCACGCCCATCAAGGCGGCGAGCAGCAGGTTGAGGGTCATCGCGGCGGTCATCACCACCCCCAGCGACCAACTGCCATAGAGATAGAAGGCGACCACACCGATCACCCCGCCCCACACCAGGCCATTCACCAGGCCCACGCCCAGCTCCTTGCGCAGCAGGCGTGAGGTGTTGCCGGGGCTCAACTGATCCAGCGCCATGGCGCGGACGATCATGGTGATGGTCTGGTTGCCGGAGTTGCCACCGATACCGGCGACGATGGGCATCAGTGCAGCGAGGGCCACCAGCTTCTCGATGGAGCCTTCGAACAGGCCGATCACCCGCGAGGCGACGAAGGCGGTGATGAGGTTGATGGCCAGCCAGGCCCAGCGGTTGCCGACGGATTTCCAGACCGAGGCGAAGATGTCTTCCTCCTCGCGCAGACCGGCCATGCTGAGGACTTCGCTCTCGCTCTCCTCACGGATCAGGTCGACGATCTCGTCGATGGTCAGACGACCGATCAGCTTGCCGTTCTTGTCGACCACCGGAGCCGATACCAGGTCGTAGCGTTCGAACGCCTGGGCCGCGTCATTGGCGTCCTCGTCCGGGTGGAAGCTCACCGGGTCGCTGGCCATCACTTCGGCCACCAGCTTGTCCGGGTCGTTCACCAGCAGGCGCTTGATCTGCAGCACCCCCTTGAGGATGCCGTCGTAGTCGACCACGAACAGCTTGTCGGTGTGGCCCGGCAGCTCCTTGAGGCGACGCAGGTAGCGCAGGACCACTTCGAGGGTGACGTCTTCGCGGATGGTGACCATCTCGAAGTCCATCAGCGCACCGACCTGATCCTCTTCATAGGACAGTGCCGAACGCACACGCTCGCGCTGTTGGGCGTCGAGGGACTCCATCAGCTCGTGGATCACATCGCGGGGCAGCTCGGGGGCCAGGTCTGCCAGTTCGTCCGCGTCCATCTCCTTGGCGGCGGCGAGCAGCTCGTGATCGTCCATGTCGGCGATCAGCGTCTCGCGGACGGCGTCGGAGACTTCCAGCAGGATGTCGCCATCGCGCTCGACCTTGACCAGTTGCCAGACCGTCAGACGGTCGTCGAGCGGCAGGGACTCAAGGATATGGGCGATGTCAGCGGGGTGGAGTTCGTCGAGCTTGCGCTGGAGTTCGGCAAGGTTCTGACGGTGGACCAGGTTTTCCACCAGATGATGGTGCTGACCTTCCTGACGGTGGGTCAGGTCTTCCACCAGCTTGTGGCGATGCAGCAGTTCGACCACCTGGGCAAGGCGTTCCTGCAGGCTTTCTTGAGGCTTCTTTACTTCTACTTCGGTCATAGCGCGCTCCACCCCCAGTGGCGGCGCACGCCAAGGAGGGTCAATCAGTCAATACGCGATTGGCAAATCGAGATCTTGAGTAACTACTGGGTAAGTCCATGAGGGGTGTCCAAAAGCCTCGGCGAGGCTGACCGCGCAATGATAACACCGGTCGGTCATTTTGCGCGTTACAAAATCGTGGCCAGAACAATCGGTTGCAGCACAAAGCTGAGATTGCTTGCACCTTCCGTGGGACGCCGTCATGCCCCGGCGAGGCACCGTTGGGAAGCAAGTAAAGCAGATACCTTCGAGGCTCATCGTCACGGAGGACCGCTCATGCTTCGATACGTCGCCACCCTGGCCCTGCTGCTCGCCGCACCGCTCACCGCGCCACAGGCCGCCACCATCTACCACTGCAAGGGCCCGGACGGGCGCATCACCTACTCGCAACTGGGTTGCCCCGACGACCAACGCATCGCCAGCCAGGAAACCGCCCCGGCCCACGGTGAGGCGGAGTACCTGCTGCCGCCGGCCAAACCCGAACGGATCGTGCGCAGAAGCCGGAAGGAAGCGGCCGAGAATCGGCGCGAAATAACGGTGGTGGGGGAACGACAGGACGGCTGCGGCAATCGGATCACCGGCACCGAACGGCGCCAGGCGATGTTGCGCAAGCAGGTGCGCACCGGAATGACACAACGGGACGTGGAAAGCATGCTCGGCAAACCAGACCGGATCACCCGCAGCAACGGGCTGACCCGTTACCACTACGCGCCGAAGAAAGGAAAGGGACGCAGCCAGGCCGTCGCGTTCGACGAACAAGGCTGCGTCAAGGGAAGGCGCTGACGCAGCGCCTGGAAGGCAGGAAATGGGAAGGGAACGGACGCCCGCCCCGGCAGGCCGCTGAATAACCCACGGCGTTGCCATAGCAGCGCCCAGGTGTTCAACAGCCCGCTAGCGGCAGGCGTCCAAAGCGGCCACGAGCTCTCGCTCGTAGCCCATGCGCTGCAGGCGTTCGGCCCGCAGCGCTTTCATCTGTTGATCGATCGGCGCATCCAGCGCCAGCGCCGATACGGCAAAGGCCGGAGCAGCCGGAAGTTCGACACGACACGGAACCGGCACCGGCACGCGCACCTCCATGGGCGGCGGCACAACGGGCGCGGTGCATCCGGCCAGCAGGCCCAGGGGCAATAACCACGCCCCGTTCATGGCGCACGCTCGCGCCGAAGCTCCTCGGCGAACGCCCGCCTCGCGGCCTCACAGGCATCGGCCGAAGGCGTGGGCTCCAGCATCACCTGGGCGGCAGCGTGGTAGTCACGGGCGGACCGGGAGCGCGACTCGGCAACAGCCGCCTCGGCGCGCTCGCTGCGCGCACGTCCCTGGCGCTCCAGTTCGGCCATCGCCTGGCCCTGCTTGAGCAGCGCCAGGCGATTGGCCTGATCGGCCTGTTGCAACGCGACCAACTGCGCACGGGCCTCGTCCAACCGGGGCCGGTAGAACTGCCCGGCCATCCAGGCACCGAACCCGACCAGCCCGAAGGCACACAGCCCCCAGGCCAGCCAGCGGCTAGAAAGAAAGGCGCTCATGCCAGTGCCTCCCGGAACTTCGCCCACAGCGCCCGGCGCTCGGCCAGGCCATTGAGCCCACCGTTGATGCGCCGGGTGATGGCCTCGAAGTCCCTGGCATCCGCCAGTTCGTTCAGCCCGTTCACCTGCCAGAACCAGGCGGCCGAGAGGACGGCCGGCTCCGGCTGGGCGAGCAGATCCGGCTGCTCCACCAAGGGCAGCCCCAGCGCCGCACCGCAACGCTGGTACTGGGCCCGACCGGTGATCTGCAACAGCCCCCTGCCACGGTACCGCCAACCGTCTCCGGAAGCCTCGGGGCCGTTCCCCATGCGGTTGGCATACACCACATTGGCAATCGCCTCGGGCCGACGGTGCAGGGCGCGAGCCAGCGCATTGGGCTGCCCATCCGCACCCCGGAAACGTCCCGGCCAGGTAGCGGCCAGGCCGGTGGCGCTGTAGTTGAGGTTCTCGGTCAGCCGGGTGAAACCAGAGGACTCATGGGCGGCTTGGGCGAGGAAGGCGGATTGGCGGTTGGGGGTGGTGAGGGAGAAACGGAGAAATACAAGTTGCAAATCCATGTTCAAAGCAATGCCACCAATACAACTCGTGCCCGCCTCAACTAAATGATCCATATAACTTGCACTGCTCATGTAAAAACCTACCAACTAATAATCAAATAGAAAAACCAAAGAAAGCCAAGAGCCTTTAGATAACTTTTACTCGACTTACATACGCAATATTTCGCGGACGATTTTCACCTGCAGTTGGCACAACCAAGGAAGCATCGAAATTCATCGTCGCCCCCCAGTAGGGACCATTTCCGTAGCTATAACGGTTAGCCAACTGAGTAATACTTGAAAAAAGTGCGCCCTCAGCTGCGGTTGGTTGACTGGACAAATAGTTACCCGCAGCACTGCCTTTAATGTTTCGAATGGCATCTCCCTGCACACTTCCTATTACACGCCCGGCATCAATACCTCGCCCTTCATCGAACGAGCGAAGAAACTCTCCTCGCACATCGGGCAAACGGAAGTTGCTGCTGCCGTCGCCGCTCGTCCAACTTCCTTCCATACCCCCGCGCGCAGCCTCCGTGACCAACATGCCCGACTGCTGCGCGTGATCCCAAAGCCATGGCCACAACGCCCGGCTGAGCAAGCCTCCATTCATGGACTCGTACCCACCGGGCATCGTCGCCGTGCTCGTATGGAAAACCGGACGCCCCAAAGGCGTGTTATCCAGACGATCCAGGGGATACCAACCACCCGCGCCATCACTGCGCAGATGCCAGTAGTCACCAGCCCCCATCAATACGAAGAACGGATAGCCGCCACCATTGAGGTGCGTGTGAAAACGCACCCGGTCCCCATTAGCTGCCTGGATGACCAATCGATTCGCCGTGTTGTCCAGACGACGGACAATCACGTCGACAACCCCAAGAGCAGGGTTGGATGCCGGCAGGGTGACGGTGCGGGGACCCGCACTGGCGTCGATCACGACCAGGCTCATCTGGCTTGGGGCCAAAGTCACGTCACTGGAAACCGTAATCACCTGGCGCGGAGCACCACCTATGACCAGACCACGATTGTTCACCGTGACGATGTCGTAGCTGGCAGCGGAAACCAGGTTGCGGCCGAAGACCATCTCGAAGCCAAGTGAGGTGGTGCCCAGGTTGATGGGGCCGTCGGTGACCAACTGCCACAAACTGTCTGCCTGGCTGTTGCCCTGCTCGACGGCGACCAGTAAGCCTGGGGTCATTTCAGCCGAGGTGTCGGCATCTGACGTCCGTGTCCAGGGGCCGGTGGTGACCAGATAGATGCCGTTGTCCTTGGCTGCACTCTGGTTTTTCACCAACACGCGATCACCATCGAGCAAGTTGACGCCATCGACGACCTGCAAACCGCTGAGGGTCAGATTGCCCGTGCTTGCCGCACGCACCCGCCCCTTGATCCCGATCCCACCCAATTGCTCCTGGATCAGGGCCGTGATGGATTCACGCGTCAGCGCGGCCTCCCCCCATTCACTTGGGCTGCTCGATGGCCGCTTGCCCAGGCTTGTCGCCTTGGCCTTCCAGACCTTGCCACCCTCCTGCACGTGGGCGCCCAAGGGGTAATCCTCGGTCGCCGACCACTCGGCGATGCCCCGCTGCAGGAGGTAGCGCAGGGCTTCGTCATTGCGCTTGAACAGCGCGTTGAACCATTCCATCGGCGGGATGCCGTTGGTCTGGTCGAACGACACGCCCCAACCTCGGGCGATGTCGGGGAAATTCTCGACTTCTCCGGTTTTGGCGCCGGATGCAAAGACCGTCTCGTCAGGACGTTTGTATTGAGTCATGGGTAAAACCTCATTCGATTCGTGGCTAGAAAATCGCCGGCGCAACGGCCGGCGATTGAGCGCGGCCCACTCTGGAAGGGGGCTGGCGCTCGGGAACAAAGGAGGGGCAAACGCCCCACCGATCACGAATCGATGCTCGCCATGGCTCAGGTTGAAACGCCCAGCCCGCACGAGCGGGCTGGGGAGAGAAGGCTCAGTCGAGCCAATCGGGAGCTAATGGACGTTCAGCAATATTGGGGAAAGAATCATGCTGAGGCCATTGACGGAGAAGAAGCCGATAATCCTGCAAGTCTTGATACTGCTGCTTGCTCAATGTAGTCGCCAGTTTCAGTTCCAGTTCATCGCGATGACGCAGTACCAAACTATCAGTCTGGCGAATAGCTTCATCTCGCCAAATTCGCTCGCCTTCGACCTGCTCTTTTATCTGGTGTTCTCGATCTTCTTGCCATGTCCCGTCAATCCAACGATGGAACTGAGTTGGGCGAGGTATATCGGTCAGTCCAGCGGGCAACTCACCAAGGGATGCATGCTCCGTAGGTTCTCCAGTTTCGGTATTAAACACGGTGCCTCGCCGATCCAGCTTCTGAACAGGTGTTTCACCTTCAATTACCCATACATAACCATCAGCCGCCGGAGGTAAGGTTTCTGGTACCTCTACAGCATTACCCGGCATTTGGAGACCGAGGCCAGGCACATCAGGAAGTTCAACGGGAAAAAGCAATGCACCATCAGTATCAGTTAGATAAATAGGCATATGGACCTCAGATCAGTTTGATTCGAACAGGGTAGGCAATATTGCGCGGGCGATTTTCAGAGTCGGTAGGAACGACACGAGAAGCGTCGAATTTCATTCCCAGTGTCCCTCCATAGTTGACATAAGCCCTCACGCCAGTACCTCCGACATCCCGATGTTCGAATGCACCACTGCCAGTCCAGGCGTAATAGCCAGGTGCCTGATTACAGGTCATATCACCGGTGATATTCCTAATAGCGTCCGACTGGAAACTACCAGCAACTCGAGAGACATCAACTCCGCGCCCCTCATCAAGCGCACGAAGAAACTCACCTCTCATCTCTGGAAGACGTAGATTGTTTACGCCATCTCCACTGGTCCACGCCCCTTCCGCTCCAGGACGAGCAGTCTCAGTTATCAACACTCCCGATTGCTGGGCGTAGTCCCACAGCCAAGGCCAGAGACTTCGGCTCACCAAACTACCGTTCATGAGTCCGTAACCACCAGGATGGACTTGAAGGCCAGAATCAAACACCACTCGCCCAAGTGGGGTGCTATCCAGCCTGTCAATGGGATACCAGCCGCCAGCACCATCACTTCTGAGATGCCAGAAATCACCCGCCCCCATCAGCACAATGAACGGATAACCGACGCCATTGAGATGAGTGTGGAAGCGCACCCGGTCATTACCACTGGCCTGCACAACCAGACGATTACCTGTGTTGTCGAGACGGCGAACAATCACGTCCACGACGCCCAATGCAGGAGTAGAGGCTGGCAATGTGATGGTCCGTGCGCCGGTACTGGCATCAACCACCACCAGGCTCATCTGGCTCGGGCCCAATGTGGTGTCAGCATTCAGCATGACCACTTGTCGAGGCGCGCCTCCGACGACCAACCCGCGATTGTTAACCGTGACGATGTCGTAACTGCCGGCGGTTACCATATTGCGCCCGAGCACCATCTCGAAACCGAGGGCAGTCGTGCCCAGGTTGATAGGGCCGTCGGTGACCAATTGCCAAAGGCTGTCGGCCTGACTGTTACCCTGCTCGACCGCTACCAAAAGGCCTGGGGTCATTTCGGCTGACGTGTCGGAGTCAGGCGCTCGGCTCCAATCGCCTGTAGTAACGAGATAAATTCCGTTGTTCTGGCTGGCAGTCTGGTTTTTCACCAAGACACGGTCACCGTTCAACAGATTGATACCGTCTACAACTTGCAAACCACTGAGGTTCAGGTTGGCGGTGGTGGCAACGCGGACTCGCTCCTTTATACCGATGCCGCCCAGTTGCTCCTGGATCAACGCCTTCAACGCCTCACGGGTCAGCGCCGTCTCCACCCATTCGCCGGGATTGACCGACGGCCGTTTGCCAAGGTTTGCCACCTTGGCCTTCCAGACCTTACCCCCCTCCTGAACGTGGGCGTCCACGGGGTAGTCCTCGGTGGCCGACCAGTCGGCGATGCCGCGTTGCAGCAGGTAGCGCAGGCCTTCGTCACCGCGCTTGAACAGCGCGTTGAACCACTCCATCGGCGGGATGCCGGCGGTCTGGTCGTAGGCCACGCCCCAGCCACGGGGAATGTCGGGGAAACCCTGGACCTCGCCCGGCTTGGCGCCGGAAGCGAAGACCAGTTCATCAGGACGGGAGTAATGCGTCATAGGAACCTCGCGAATTTTCCTTGGTTGAAGCCGAGTGCGCCGGCGGCGCCCCGGAAGCCGAAGGCCCGTTGGGGCACAGCGACGTAGAACTGGATACGGACACCCGCCGGTCGCGGCAGGATGTCCAGGGTGTTCAGCGCATAGCGCTTGAAGTCGCTGACCTGGTCGCTGCGGATGACCACGGTCAGGCTCATGTCGTACTGGTCGAAGACCAGGCTCTCGCTGTCGAAGATGAAGCGCAGGGCTGCGCTGATGTCGTCGACGGTGCCGAGTTGGTAGTTGCGGGCGATGCGGCAGCGGATGAGGAAGCGGTAGTCGTCGTCATCCAGCACCGCCGACTCTTCCAGCGGATCGCCCATGCGGTACCACTTGCCGGTGCCGAAACCACGGGCACCGGGAACTTCGTGGAAGCCGAACAGGCTGCGCGGGGCGAGCCCGTTGAGCACGCGGCTCTGGCCGACGTGCTTGCCCACCAGGTCGAGGTTGGCGCCCAGCGCGCGGTCGATGTCGAGCGCGTCGGGCAGGCTCGACAGGCCTTGCCAGGTGTCGCCGAACTGTCGCGAGAGCAGTTCGGCGGTGGCGGCGGCCCGGGGCTTGCCCTGGTATTGCCAGATCAGCAGGCGGTCATAGCTCATAGCACCACCACCTCGATGTCGGACGGGGCGAACCGCGCCCGTTCACGCACACCGATGGCGATGTTGTCTGCCGCCGGGGTGCCGCTGCGGCGGCTGATCTTCAGCTGCTCGACCCAGAAGCCCTGGACGGTGTTGATCGGGCTGTAGAGCCGCGACAACTGCACGTCCTGGCCGATACGGAAGTCCAACTGCGCCAGTTGCGCCTTGATCGCCGCCACGTCGATGGCGGTGAACTCGGCGTCGCGCCGCAGTTGGACGAAGGCCTTGCAGTCCACCACCGCCGGGCGGTCGAAGCGGATCAGGCGCTTCATGCCCTGCCCGTCCACCACGTTGCGTGACTGCTGGCCCATGAGCCCGGTGCCCGCCGGCTTGCGCTGGAAGATCGCCTGGGCGATGGCCTGCTCCTCGCCGCCATCGACGATCAGGTTGAGGCTGTGACCCGGCACACCGTCGGCGTCCGGGGTGGGGCCGGTGTTCTCCAGACCCACCACCTGGCGCACGTCCGGCAGTTGCAACAGCGCGGCCACCAGGCCATCGAGGCTGTTCTGCGCCGGGCGGGCGCGGCTGCGGAAGAAGCGCGCCCGCAGCTCGGCGTCGGTCTCCTCCTCGGCGCCCACTTCGGCGGGCGCCTGGGTGGTGGCGGTGTCCCAGCCCAGCACCAGGGTCTCAAGGGTGAGGCTGCTGTTGGCCGACAGGTTGTAGGCGCCGAGTTCCTCGCTGCGCAGGTCGGCACGGGCGGAGCCGTCGGCACCCAGGGTGACGTCGGCAGTGAGCAGCCAGCGCCCACGGTTGGCATCGCGCAGCACGGCGCCGGCGGGAATCTGGGTGCCGGCACGCCCGGTGAGGGCGGTGCCGCGCAGGTAGCTGTAGCGCGCCTGGCGCCGGGTCAGCCCGGCGTAGGCGACCCGCTGTTCGAGCCAGTCGCCACTGGCGTGGTCCGGATCGAGGGCGCGGTAGATGACCTCGCCCAGCTCCTCCAGGTCCGCACGGACCTGGGCGATGAGCCCGAGCATCTGCCCGTCGGGGCTGTCGGGCGCGAGGTCGATGTCGTTGCCATAGATGGCTCGGAACCCCTGGTCCAGCTCCGCAAGGATGCTGTCCAGGCGTACACCGACATAGCCCTTGTTGGTCAGTTGTCCCATGTTGGTTCTCCAAAGAAAAAGCCCCACACGAGGCGGGGCTTCGATTTGACGGCGGCGGCCGATCAGCGCTGGACGCGGGTGCTCAGGTCATTGCCGAGGTTGTCGCGCAGCGTGACGCCGATGGCCAGGCGTCGGTCGTCGGGGGTGACGTCCATCTGGAAGTCGAGGATTTCGCTCACCCCCTCGGTGGTAAGGATGCAGCGCTTGATGTCCACCTCGATCTGCGCCAGGTCCGCCGGCCGCTCCATGCGCGGCAGCCAGGGCAGACCGTGCTCCAGGTCGAGGAACCAGTCCCCCTGGAAGGAGCGCAGGCGCGTGCACACGCGCTGGGCCACGCATTCGCCGCCGTCGGCGTAGTTGTTGCGGCCCTGGCCGAAGGTCCAGTCGCCGTCCTTGTCTATTCGTCTCACTCTCATTGTCGTGTCCTCATTGCGGCACGCCGGTGACGGCCGGGCCGGCCATGACCTGGCCGTGCAGGTGACGCTCCAGGCTGATGCCGCCGGACACCACGTCGCCCTTGCCGGTCATGCCGGCCTCGAACACCACCGGGCACTTGATCAGCACCTTGGCGCCGTCCAGCGTCAGGGTGCCGCCCTCGTCCAGGCGCACGTAGGCCGAACCGTCCAGCCGGCGCAGTTCCACCGCATCGGTGGCGAAGGCCGGGACCACCTGGGGCAGCGAGCTGATGCCCATCACCGCCACGGCGTCCGACAGGTCGTGCTGGCGGTAGTCCAGCGGTTCGCTGGAGGCACCGGAATGCCACCAGCCGTCGATGCAGCGCTCGTTGAACACCAGCAGGCACTCGTCGCCCGGCTTGACCGGGAAGGTCAGCACGAAGCCGCCCCCCCGGGGGAACTGCACCGGCACATCGGGCAGCATCGGCAGGGGCTGGCGCGAGCCATCCATCAGCTGCTGCTCGATCATCGGCTGCACGCTGGCCACCTGGCGGGCGGCATCGAAAGCGACGATGCGCCCCGGCAGCGCGGTGTGCAGACGTTTGATGCGGGTGTCGAGGGCGGTGTCCATGGCGACCTCGGTCGAGGGGGTCTGCCAGTCGTAGTTACCCATTGCTCTTGCCTCCGGATTTGCTCTTGGCGCCACCGGCCGGCTGGAACTCGCCCTTGCTCACGGTGAGCACGCAGAACCAGTCCTTCTCCATGACGTCGCCCTTGCTGATGATCCTGACGATCTTGTAGTCGCCGTCGAAGCGCGGCTCGATGGACTTGACCCGTACCGTGCCGCCGACCCGGGGTGCCGGGTCGATCAGGCAGGTCAGCTCCAGGCCGCCCTCCACTTCCTTGGGTGAGCCGATCAGGCCGGTTTCCTGGGAGAGGAACACGGCCTGGTCGTCCAGCACGTTGCCGGCGGGCAGCAGCAGCAGCTCGCCGTCCTGGATGGACCAGTCGGCGCCCTGCTCCGCCGCCACCTGGCTGAGCACGTCGCGGCTCAGCCCCACCAGCACCTTGCCGCGCGGCAGCGGCCGTTGCTTGGGCAGGGTGATCTGCCCCGGCGTGGTGGACTTCATCGACTGCACCGCGGCCTTGACGTGGTCGTCGGCGGTGCTGCCGGCGGCGAGGGAGCGGCTGATGCGCGCCTCGCGGTAATCCACCGCGCCGGTGGCGCAGGTGAGCACGGTGATGTTGTCCAGGCCCTTGCGCTCCACCGCCGCCTCGGCGATGTCGCCCGCGTAGAGCAGGCGCAGCTCGCTGTAGCCGGCCCAGAGCCAGGCCTTGCGCAGGGTGCCGTCCTGCAGTTGTTCGCGGTGCTCGGGGTTGAGGTTCCAGACGCGGATCGTCCCCGGGTTGGGTTTGTTGTCGATGCTCTTGGTGAAGTCGAAGGCCACCCGCAGGCTGTCGATCACCAGCCCTTCCTGGTCGGCACCGAGAATCAGGCGGTAACGCCGGCCGAACTGCCTCATGGCTGCACCTCCGCTTTCTCGCCGATGTGGAGCAGGCAGCGACTGCCCATGTCGTCACCGCCGATGGGGTCGAGGCCGACGCCGCTGACATCCTCCAGCCAGAGGAAGAACGGCAGGGTGCTGCGCCAAAGCATCGGCACGCCGGTCACCAGCGTCAGGCCCTGGGCCAGCCAGGTGCCCTTGGCCTCGTCCAGCAGGTCGATGGCCCAGTGGTCGCCGATGCTGTTGTAGCGAAGGGTCAGGCGCAGGCGGTAGCCGGCGAACTCGAAGCTCTGCTCCTGCAGCGGGTCGCTGCTGATGGGGATCTGCTTCATGAGAACACCGTCCTGCCTACCGCATGCGCAAAGCTCTCATTGCGCTTCTTGGTCTTGGGCGTGGTCTTGCCCTTGGACTTCTTCTCCGCTGCCTGGCACTGGGAGCGGCCGGAGCGCTTGGTCCCGGCCGCCGGGGTGACCACGCCGTTGATGACGCGGGTATCCACCACCAGGACTTCGCGCAGGGTCAGGTCCAGCTCGATGGCGCCATCGATGGCCTGCACGGCGGAAATCGTGGTGAGCAGCATGTTCTTGTACAGGTAGAAACCGGTCTGTACCTGTAGCAGCTCACCGGCCTTCTGGGTGTCCAGCAGGCATTGGTAGACCTGTTGCAGGCGCGACTGGCTGGGCGAGCTGTCGAAGCGCGACAGCGGCTGGTACTCCAGCATCCAAGGCGCTATGGGCCGGGCCTTGGGCGTATCCACCTGGGGCTTGAGCCAGCTCTTGAGCTCGCGCTGGGCCCGATTGCGGGCCTGCCGGGTCAGGTTGGCCAGAATCCCCGGCCTCACCTCGTCGACGAAGTCGCCACTGCTGCGCAGCCCCGGCGTGACCTCGGCGGCCAGGGCCGCCAGGGGGTCGTAATGCTCGACCACGATGCCCTTGATCTTCAATGTGCGGGGCTGCGCGTAGGCGTGGTCGGCAATGTTGGCGCCGCTCTCCACCGGGTTTTCGGTGATCTTGAGTTCAGCGGTGTGGGTTTCGTTGATGACCGCATCGAGCCTCATCGTGCCGATGCGGCGGTTGATCAGCATGACCATCGATTCACCTCACTGTCTGATGTCACTCTGGTTGTTGTGGGTGGCCAGGCGCTGCTGGTTGGAGGCCACCTGCTCGGCGACCTCCCGTCCGATGGCTTGGGGGTTGTCTCCGCTCACGTGGACCGTGACCGACTGGTTGAAGCTGTTGTTGCTCACCGGGGCCATGAGGGAGGCGGCGCCGACGCCGGCGCCGAGGGCCGCACGACTCTGTGCGTCCTGCACACCGGCCGTGAACTGGCTGGCACCTTCCACCAGGCGAGGTGCCGTGGCGGCCTTGTCGTCGTCGCTGTTCCAGCCGAAGAGGTTGGCCACGCCGGAGAACATCCCCGGCGATTCCTTGGCCGCCTCGGGCGCGCCCTCCTTGTCATCGCCGAAGCCGAACATCCCGGCGACCTTCTTGAACCCGGCGCCGAGTGCCTCGAACTTGGCCTTCACGCCTTCGAACCAGCTGTTGAGGACTTCCTTGACGCCGTCGAAGCCGCCTTTGACGAGGACGAACAACCCTTTGAACAGGTTGATGACGTAGTTGATGCTGGCACCGATGCCGGCCATCAGGCCCTCGGCGAAGGCCATCGCCGACTCGCTGATTTCTCCCCAGAGGGCCATGAACCGTGCCTTCAGCCCATTCAGCACGGCCTCTACCGCGGCGATGCCATCGAGCAGCGGCTGCCAGGAGAACAGGCTGCCGATCACTTCGAACTGCGTGGCCAGGCCTTCGAATATCCCGCCGAATGCCTCCTTGACGCCGTCGACGTCTCCTCTCAGCAAGGCGAAGAAGCCTTTGAACAGGTTGATGACGTTGCTGATGCCCGCGCCGATGAACATCATCAGGCCGTCGGCGAAGGCCATCACCGTCTCGCCGTTCTCCGCCCAGAAGACATCGAACTGCGCCTTCATGTCCGCCAGGATGGCGCCGACCTCCTTGAAGCCCTTCACCAGCGGCTCCCAGACGCCGCCGAAGGCCGATTCGCCGCCGTCCAGGTAGGTCATGAAGTCGTCCACCAGGGCGATCACCACCACCAGGGCGGCGATGATCCACATGATGGGGTTGGTGGCGAAGGCCATCAGGCTGGCGCGGCCGACCCAGAGCAGGGCCGTGCCGAGCATCATCAGGGCGTTGTCCCAACCGACGGTTCCACTGACCACGAAGTCCAGCGCGCGGCCGAAGTTGTAGACCGCGTCCAGGCCTTCGGCGACCAGCGTCATGGTCTTCTCCAGCCCCTCGGTGATCAGCTCCTTGTTGGCGTCCACCACCGCGAGGAAGCGGTCCGCCAGGAACGACAGTTGCGGGGCGAGGCCCAGGCCGACCCGCGCCTTCACCCCGTCCAGCACCTTGTCCAGTTTCTCCATGGACGTCTGGTAGTCCTTGGCCGCCTGGGCCTGCTCGTCGGTGACGACGCCCAGGGCATCCGGCCCGGCCTTGAGGTCCTTCAGGCTGCCCAGGGAGGACTGCACGAAGTCGAAGAGCTTGGAGGACACCTGGGAAATGGCGCCGCCGATCCTGGAGGTGCTGCTCTCGACCTGCGCCGCCTTGCCCTGAACCTGGTTGAGGGTCTCGATGTAGGTGTAGTGAGCCTTGTTGCTGGAGAGCAGGGTGTTGCGGGTGACCTCGACGTTCTGCCTGAGGTGGTTCACCACGCTGATTTCCTGCACCAGCGTGTTGCTGATGACGTTCAGCTCCTGCTTCAGGGTGTTGGTGATCTGCTGCAGGCCCAGCGCGAACTGCGCGCTGAGTTGTTGGATTCCAATTTCAATTGCCATTGGCCTGCCTCTCGTGGGCCTGACGCTGTGCCTCGTCCCATTCGGCTATCGCGTCATGGAAGTCGCACAGGTCGGCCAGGGTGTAGAGCGCGCGCAGCTCGTGCAGGGTGCAGAGCTGGCGCATGACAGGGGTGAACAGGAACCAGTCGGTCACTCCGCCTTGGCCGGTCCCGGCAGAATCGCCGACAGGGCTGGCGCGGCGGCGGCGAAAAAATCGGCGAACTGGTACTTCACCCCCTCCACCAGCAGCGGCACCAGGTGCCCGCGGTGTTGGTTGAAGTGCGCCTCGGCACGGTCGGCGAGGCGGAATGCCGCGCCGTCGGCCGGTTGCACGTTGGTCTGCTGGATCACCAGCGCTTCGATCTCCGCCACCACCGGATCGCCCAGGTTGGCCAGGATGGCGCCGATGGCCAGGCTGTCGCCGCCCTCGCCGCGCTTGATCTCCACACCCTGCAGCAGGCGCGCGGCCTTTTTCAGGGCGTTCCAGGCCGGCATGGCGTTGGCCGGGCGCATAACGTAGTCAAAGCCGTCGAGGTTGATGCGATGTTCGGCGTTCATGGTCAGGCGACTCCTTGTTCCAGGTTCACGTTGGCGCGCTCGAAGACGATGGTCCAGGTGGTGTCGTTGGCCTCGCTGCCACGGGTCACCTCGGGACGCTTGGTGAAGTAGCCGCGGGTGGCGCTGATCAGGTCTTCGTTGAGCAGGTCGCGCATTTCCAGGGTCAGCGGGGTGAAGGCCTTGAGGTTGCCTTCCTGCAGCAGGCGCAGGCTGTTGAGGAACTTGTTGTCACGCGAGTGCTGCTTGAGCTTCAGGGTGAGGGTCGCGGACCGGTCGTTGTTGGCAACGAACACGCCGGTGCCGTTGCTGCCGATCTTCATGGAGCCGGACTCGGCGGTGAAAGCCAGCTTGAGGACATCGGCGCCGGCGCCCCAGTCGCTGATCTCGTAGCCGTTGATCAGGACGGACAGTTGTTTCTGGTCGTAGATAGCCATGGAAAATCTCCGGAAATGAAAAGGCCCCACGCGGGGGCCGGAATACGTTGGGTGGGTCGGGATCAGCGGTCGAAGTTGACCAGCACGTCCACGGAGTGAACGGCGCCGGCCATCTTCAGGGCCACCTGGATCGGCGGGGCCTTGCGCTGCTCGCGGTCGGAGGTGGACAGGTTGTCGACGCTGTCGGCCCAGACGTAGTAGCCCTCGTCCAGGCGCTCGCCGCTGACCAGGTTGCCGAAGGGGTCGCCGTTCCATACACCGGGGGCGAAGGCACCGTTGTTCACGCCCTCGCGGCAGACCTTGCGCACAGCGGCCAGCAGACGCGCCACACCGGCGTCGGTCAGCGGCACCTTGCTCGAAGAGCGGTAGAGGGTGGCGAAGACCTCCTTCTGCACCGCGTCGACGTACCAGTCGAGGATGTGCACTTCATCGAAGAAACGGCCACCGATCACGGTGCCCTCGGCGACCATCGCTGACTCGTCGAAGTAGGTGTAGAAGTTCAGGCCCAGCTTCCGGCACTTGTCCGCTTCGGTGAGGGTCAGGTTGTCGGCGCTGATGCCCGGCAGCTGCTTGAACTTCATGGTCAGGGTGGAGTTGTTGGCGGCGAAGTTCACCGACAGCGCGCGCGCCAGCCAACTGGCCACCGCGTAGGGGTCGTTCTTGTCGTAGACCGCGACGGTGCGGTAGCTCTGGCGATCCTTCAGGCGCTTGAACGGGTTGCTCGGCACGTTCTCCAGGTGGCTGGGGTTCTGGGTGGTGACGCCGAAGACCTTCTTGTCCGCAGCCAGAACCCAGGCGGCCGCCTGTTCGATCTCGTCGTCGGTCAGGGACGCGGCGACGGTGGCGGCGTACCAGCCGGAGTTGACCTCCAGCAGCGCGGTGAACGCCTCGGGCAGCGTTTGTGCGGCCAGCACCAGGGCATCGCGGCCGGCGACCTTCTGCGCCATGCCGTTCTCCAGGCGCAGCAGGCCACCCAGGTAGGTGCCGGTGGCGCCCAGGTCCTGGACGAAACCGACGGACTTGGCCTGGCCGGCGACGTCGGCTTCGAGGATGAAGCGGTTGGCCACGGCGTCGTAGCGGCAGTTGACGGCCTGGGCGGTGAGCTTGGCGTCGATCAGCGCGGCGATGGCCGGCAGGTCGCTGGCGGCGCTGAAGTTCAGGCCGGTGACGTCCTGGCGGACGCCGTCCACGGTCACCGAGAACTGGCCGGCGCTGATGGCCTTGAGCTGGTCCAGGGTGGCCACCAGCGGCGTGCCGTTGAGGGCGGCCTTCACCGCCGGCACGTTGCGGGTGTTCTTCAGCCAGCGCGCCACCAACAGCTGCTTGGGTCGCGGGCTCTGGGCGAAGAAGGCGCTCGCGGCCAGGGCGGTCTGGGAGGTGCTGCCGAAGGCGGCTTCCACCTCGGCCTGGCTGGCGCAACTGATGTAGAGGGTGGCGGCGTCGGTGAAGACGTTGCCGGCCTCGGGGGTGAACAGGGCGAGCTGGCCGAAGTCACGGCGCGGGCTGGCCACCGGTTGAACGTTGAGTTGTACGTTGACGATCTGCGAAAGCGGAAGGGACATATCAGGTCTCCGTTGGATTCACTGTAAGGGTGGCGGTGAGGCCCGTATCGGTGTGGGCGGTCACCACCGAGGAAGCGATGTGTTTCTGTTCCAGGACCACCTGGTGGCCATGGGCGAGGACCAGTTCCAGACGGGCCTGCTCCTTGGCCACGCCCGCCTCGACGGCGGACAGGTTGTCGATGGGTTTCATGCGTGGCAGGGCAACGCCCAGCCGGCGCAAACGGTCCAGGGCCCGGCTGGACTGCAGGATCGAGCGCGCGTCGTGCGCCAGATCCAGCGCCCCGGGGCCATGGGTGATGAGGTGGAAGGTGGTTTCACAGGCGGTGACGACGGTTTCCCGCTCGCCATTGCCGTTGAACTCGCGGCGGGACACGCCCACCTCGGCGGACTGCTGCTCGCGCAGGCTGGCGTACAGGCCCGCCGGCGGCGCAGTGGCCTGGTCGGCGGCCACCAGCGCACCGGGCGGCAGCTCCAGCAGGCTGCGCAACGCTTCGCGCAGGGCCGCCACATCCAGCCGCGTGGCGGTGATGCTCATGGTGTTCTCCTTTATATGCAGGGCACGACCCAGCGCGGACGACCGAGGCCGCCCGGCCAGACCGGGGATGGAACGGGTGGGCGCCTGGCGTCAGCCGAGGCGCAGGATGCAGGCGAGGTTGCCGCGGGCCCTGAACACCAGGACCAGCAGGATCAGCAGCACCCCCAGCATCCACGGCGACAACTGCCCCACGGGGTAGCGGCCGACCGCAATGCTCAGGGCCTGGCTACCGGTGCACAGCGCCATCAGGTAGGCGCAGAGCGAAACACCGGGGCGGAAGCGCGAACCGCGCCGCCGGTAGGTGATCAGCCGCAGGCAGATGGCCGAACAGACGAAGAGGGTCGCGGTGGCCAGCGGGTCATCCATTGCGGCCTCCCGCGCCTCGGCGCAACAAGGTGCGCAGCCAGTTGGGCAACTGCCCGCCGCGCATCCATTCGAGCATCCCGATCCCCCCGGTGACACAGAGGGTGGCGGCCACGAAGGCCACCACCCCGCTGGTCTGTGCCAGCCCGCGACTGACCGCCTCGACGGCGGCGTAATAGCCCCCCACCCAGGACACCAGCAGGTAGCCGGCGCGGGTCAGGGGTTTGTAGTCGCGGGCAAACACCACGAAGAAGATGGCACCGCCGAATCCTCCGATCAGCGCGTTGCCATCGATGCTGGGGATCAGGATCGCCAACCCCGCGCCGGTCATCCCCCCAGCCATTGCCGCAGCGACACTGGGCTCGGTCATGATGGGACTCCTTGAAGAGGGCCCGATGATCGACCGGGCCCGGAAACGAAAGAGCCCGCTGGTGGGCGGGCTCTTGATGGTCTGATTTCGATCTTGGAGCTAGGTTACCTTTATCGTCCCAACAGGTCAATATGGGAGAACCTGTTTTTTCAAAAATATTTTCAATGCGCCACGACAATCCCCGCACGGCTCATCGGCGCCTCCAGGCGCGCCAAGGCTTCGCGCAGTTTCAGGGCCACGCGCGCGCGCCAATCCTGGTCCCAGCGGTGCAGGGTGCTCTTGGACAGGCCGGTCAGGCGCTCGATCTCGCGGATGCTGTGGGGCGGGCGGCGGAACATGCGCATCAACAGCGCCAGGGCGGCGCGCTGCTCGGCCGAATCGGCCTGCGGCTTGAGCCAGTCGCGCAGGGCCGCCATGGCCAGCACGAAGTCGCGCCCGTGGGCGTATTCGGCCTGTACCACGGCCAGTTCGAGGGGGTAGTCGGCCAGCAGGCGCTGGGCGAAACGGATCGTCATGGTGGCCTGGGCCTGCCATTCGTGGGGGCTCAGGCCGCTGGGCAGGCGCTCGACGAACTGGGTGTCGAAACGCTCGCGCAGCACGTCGATCGCCATCGCCGTGGACGACTTCGGCCCCACCCGGTGTTCAGCCATCCAATACGCAACGGCCAGGGCCTGTTCGGTGCTGTTAAACATGGGCTGTCTCCTTTTCCATGCCCCGTGGCGGGGCTAAACAAAAGCCCCGTCGACCGGTTCACGGCAACGGGGCAGCACAGGCACATATAATAATACCTATATATAGGCACTTGCAATGAAATAGGCCCACCGTTAATCTGCTGCCCCATGGAACTCAAAGACCGCATCCGGGCGGCGCGAAAGCACGCCAACCTCAGCCAGGTCCAGCTCGCCCAGGCGACGGGCATGACCCAGGCCTCCATCTCCGATCTGGAGCGTGGCAAGTCGCGCGCGACCAGTTTTGCCACGCAGATCGCCACCGTCTGCGGCGTCAGCCCACGCTGGCTCGCCGAAGGCCACGGCGGCATGCTCGACACGCGCATGCCGCCTTCCGGCGCAAACGCCCACTGGGCCGGCGCCGTGGAGTCCTGGGACGACGACACCCCGCTGGACCCCGACGAAGTCGAGCTGCCCTTCTACAAGGAAGTTGAGCTGTCCGGCGGCAAGGGCAGCACCGTGGTGCTGCAGACCACCGGGCGCAAGCTGCGCTTCGGCAAGTACTCGCTGCGCAAGAAGAACATCGACGCGGCCAGCGCGGCCTGCGTGACGGTGAACGGCAACAGCATGGAACCGGTCCTGCCCGACGGCAGCACGGTGGGCGTGGACACCAGCTCGCGCACCATCAAGGACGGCGACATGTACGCCTTCGACCACGATGGGCAACTGCGGGTGAAGCTGCTCTACCGCCTCCCCGGCGGCGGGCTGCGCATCCGCAGCTTCAACAGCGACGAACACCCCGACGAACGCTACGAGGCCACCGAAGTGGCCGAGCACATCCACGTCATCGGCCGGGTGTTCTGGTATTCGGTGCTGCTCTAGGCAGCCCTGGCGTCGAGCGCCCTCCGGAATACAGGCAAAAAAATGGGCGACCAATCTGGTCGCCCGCCCAATTCATTCCGGGATGGGAATGCTAGAAACGCTTGTGTCCGATCACGCAAGATTCAGACGCGCCCTTTGTACCCCCCGAACGCCAGCCCAACCATTGCACCAAGGTCTAAGAGGCCGTTGAACACGCCCTGTGCGGCCTCGCCTGAAACCCCAGCGGCCTGCCGGCTCAGGCTTCTTCCCGTCCCAATCCGTACTGCCGCAGCTTGTTGGCGATGGTGGTGTGCGACACCCCCAGGCGCTTGCCCAACTGCCGGCTGCTGGGGTGGTCGGCGAACAGCCGCTCCAGCACCGCCCGCTCGAAGCGCCCGACGATGGCCTCCAGCCCACCTTCCAGGGAGAAGTCCCCAAGGGGCTGTGGCGCGCCGTAGTCCGGCAGGCGGATGTGCTCGGCACGCACCTGGCCGCCTTCGCACAGGGAGACGGCCTGGAACAGCACGTTCTCCAACTGCCGCACGTTGCCCGGCCAGTGGTAGCGCGACAGCCGCTCCAGGGCCTGGGGCGCCAGGGTCGGCAGCGGGCAGCCGATCTGCCGGCTGGCCGAGTCGAGGAAGTGCTCCACCAGCGGCGCCAGCCCATCCAGGCATTCGCGCAGCGGCGGGATGTGCAGGGACAGCACGTTGAGGCGGTGGTAAAGGTCCTGACGGAACTCGCCCCGCGCGCACAGCTCCGACAGGTCCACCTGGGTGGCGCAGATCACCCGCACGTCCAGGTACACCTCCTCGTCGCTGCCCACCCGGCGGAAGCAGCCGTCCTGCAGGAAGCGCAGCAGCTTGGCCTGCAGGCGCGGGCTCATCTCCCCCACCCCATCGAGGAACAGCGTGCCGCCGGCGGTCAGCTCCAGCAGGCCCAGCTTGCCCTCCGGCCGGGCACCCTCGAAGGCCCCGGGGCCATAGCCGAACAGCTCCGTCTCGGCCATGGATTCCGGCAGCCCCGCGCAATTCAGCGCCATGAACGGCGACTGCCCGCGCGGGCTCGCCAGGTGGCAGGCACGGGCCAGCAGCTCCTTGCCGGTGCCGGTCTCGCCTTCGATCAGCAGCGGCGCGTCCAGCGGCGCCATGCGCCGCGCCTCGCGCACCACCGCCGCCATCACCCGCGAACTCTGGAAGATGCTGTCGAAGCCGCGCAGTTCGTGCTTACGCACGTTGTAGATGCGCTCGCCCACCCGGTCGGCGCGGTGCAGGGTCAGCACCGCGCCGGCCAGCGCCTCGCTCTCGTCATGCTCGGATTGCAGCGGCGCGATGTCGGCCAGGAACACGCCGCCGCGCACCTTGATGCGCAAGCCGTTCACCCGCGCCTTGTTGGCCCGCACCACTTCCGGCAGGTCGAAATCCTCCACGTAGCGCGACAGCGGGATGCCCGGCACCTCGTCCACCCGCACGCCCAGCAACTGCGCCGCCGCGCGGTTGGCAGCGACGATGGAGCCGCCCATGTCCACCGACAGCACCGGGAACTCCAACGCGCCCAGCAGGGCGTTCAGCTCCAGGTGGCGACGCTCGCTGGGCATCAGCCCCACGCGCTTGACGCCGAACACGCCGGGGATGGCCTCCAGCTTCGGCCGCAGGGATTGCAGTTGCAGGTTGATGAGGTTGGGGCACAGCAGATAAATGGCGTTGCCCTGGTCCCCGCCCACTTCGCCACGGTTGACGTTGATGCCGTAGTCGACGAGCAGGTTGAGGATGTCGCGCAGGATGCCTACGCGGTTCTGGCAATGGACTTTGATACGCATGCGGCACCCCGAAACGGGCTCTTGTCAGCGCACCTCCAAAAACTACCTGCGTTGTCATCGCTGCGTTAAAAACCGACTCAAAGTGCTCATTTACACCACGTAAACTGCGCTTTTTCGCCTGTTTTTGCCTTGCGCTGACGGCCTCGCCTACGTTTTCAGAGGTGCACACCAGGGGCAGCGCCGGGAAAATCAGCGTCCTGCCCGATTTTTCCGTCAAGAATATGTGACGCTTCGACGCACCAGCAAGGCCGAAACACCGGCCACTGGCAAAATCGTAAAGAATTCGTTACGAAACACACCCCCGCCTCCCCATCCAGCCCGACCTCCCGCACCGCCCCAGCCCACCGAAACGCGGTATCCCTGGGTCAACACAACAACAACGTCGCGCCCTGGGAGGCCGAATGAAAACCACCCACTACGTGGCCCGCGAGCCGGACGACAGCGGCTTCATCCATTACCCGGACAGCGAGCACGCCGTCTGGAACACCCTCATCACCCGCCAGCTCAAGGTGATCGAAGGGCGCGCCTGCCAGGACTACCTGGATGGCATCGAACGCCTCGCCCTGCCCCACGACCGCATCCCCCAGCTCGGCGAGATCAACCGCGTGCTCCAGGCCGCCACCGGCTGGCGCGTCGCCCGCGTCCCGGCGCTGATTCCCTTCCAGACGTTCTTCGAGCTGCTGGCCAGCCAGCAGTTCCCCGTGGCCACCTTCATCCGCACCCCGGAGGAGCTGGACTACCTGCAGGAGCCCGACATCTTCCACGAGATCTTCGGCCACTGCCCCCTGCTCACCAATCCCTGGTTCGCCGAGTTCACCCACACCTACGGCAAGCTCGGCCTCAAGGCCACCAAGGAAGAGCGCGTGTACCTCGCCCGCCTCTACTGGATGACCATCGAGTTCGGCCTGGTGGACACCCCCCAGGGCCGCCGCATCTATGGCGGCGGCATCCTCTCCTCGCCGAAGGAGACGGTCTACTCGCTGTCCAGCCAGCCCGAGCACCAGGCCTTCGACCCGCTGGAAGCGATGCGCACACCGTACCGGATCGATATCCTGCAACCCCTGTACTTCGTGCTGCCGGAGCTGAAGCGCCTGTTCGAGCTGGCCCATGAAGACATCATGGCCCTGGTCCACCAGGCCATGGCCCTCGGCCTGCACGCGCCGAAATTCCCGCCCAAGGCGGCCTGAACCGAACCAGACTCAAGGAGCCGGCGAGCCACGCCGGCCGAACGAACAACGGAGAACCCCATGACCGCCTTGTCCCAAGCCCACTGCGAAGCCTGCCGCGCCGGCGCCCCGCTGGTTTCCGACGACGAACTGGCCACGCTGATCAAGGAGATCCCGGACTGGAACATCGAAGTCCGCGACGGAATCATGCAGCTGGAGAAGGTCTTCCTGTTCCGCACCTTCCGCCACGCCCTGGCCTTCACCAACGCCGTCGGCGCCGCCGCCGAGGAAGAAGGCCACCACCCGGGCCTGCTCACCGAGTGGGGCAAGGTCACCGTCACCTGGTGGAGCCACGAAGCCAAGGGCCTGCACCGCAACGACTTCATCATGGCCGCGCGCACCGACCGCATCGCCGAAACCGCCGAGGGCCGCAAATGAGCCACTTCGCCGCCGTGGGCCGGGTGCCGGGCGACCCCATCCTCGGGTTGATGGACGCCTTCCGCCAGGACACCCACCCCAACAAGCTCGACCTGGGCGTCGGCGTCTACAAGGACGCCCGTGGCCTCACCCCCATTCCCCACGCCGTGAAGCACGCCGAGCAGCGCCTGCTGGAGCTGGAAACCACCAAGACCTACGTCGGTGGCCACGGTGATGCCGCCTTCGGCCGCCTGCTGCAGGACCTGGTGCTGGGCATCGGCAACCCCGTGCAGCGCGCCGGTCGTGCCGGCACCACCCAGGCCCCGGGCGGCACCGGCGCCCTGCGCCTGGCCGCCGAGTTCATCGCCCGCAACCTGCCGGGCCGTGGCGTCTGGCTGAGCGACCCGACCTGGCCGATCCACGAAACCCTCTTCAACGCCGTCGGCGTCGCGATCAGCCACTACCCCTACGTGGACGCCGCCAACCGCCTCGACGTCGAGGGCCTGCTGGCCGCCTTCGAGCGCATCCCCGTCGGCGACGTGGTGCTGCTGCACGCCTGCTGCCACAACCCCACCGGCTTCGACCTGGCCCAAGCCGACTGGCAACGGGTGCTGGAGGTGGTGAAGCGCCGCGAACTGCTGCCGCTGATCGACTTCGCCTACCAGGGCTTCGGCGATGGCCTGGACGACGACGCCTGGGCCGTGCGCCTGTTCGCCGAAAACCTGCCGGAGGTGCTGGTCACCAGCTCCTGCTCGAAGAACTTCGGTCTCTACCGCGAACGCACCGGCGCCCTGATCGTCTGCGCAGAAGATGCCGAGAAGCTCGCCGACGTCCGCAGCCAGTTGGCCTTCCACGCGCGCAACCTGTGGTCCACCCCGCCCGCCCACGGCGCCGCCGTGGTCGCCACCCTCCTTGAGGACGCCAGGCTGAAGGCCGAGTGGATCACCGAGCTGGAGGGCATGCGCCGTCGCGTCGCCGACCTGCGCCGGGGCCTGGTGGAAGCCCTGCAGCCCTACGGCCTGGCCGAGCGCTTCGCCCACATCGGCGTGCAGCGCGGCATGTTCTCCTACACCGGCCTTTCATCGGAGCAGGTGGCGCGCCTGCGCAGCGAGTTCAGCATCTACATGGTGGGCACCGGTCGCGCCAACATCGCCGGGCTGGACTTCAGCCGCATCGGCGACCTCGCCGCCGCCATCGCCAAGGTCTGCTGAGCGCCCCGGGCGGCCCCAGCCCGGGGCCGTCCGGCCGGCTCAGTAATCCACCTTGCCGCGCCCGGCCTTGATGGCGCCGCGCTTGCTCTTGCCGTCGAGGCGACGGGTCTTGGAGCCGAGGGTGGGCCGCGTCGGCCGGCGTTTCTTCTGCACCACCGCCGCCTCGCGGATCAACGTCGCCAGGCGCTCCAGCGCATCGGCGCGGTTCTGCTCCTGGGTCCGGTACTGCTGGGCCTTGATCACCACCACCCCATCGGCGGTGATGCGTGCATCCCGCAGCGCCAGCAGGCGCTCCTTGTAGAAAGGCGGCAGCGACGACGCCTGGCTGTCGAAACGCAGGTGCACCGCACTGGAGACCTTGTTGACGTTCTGCCCACCGGCGCCCTGGGCACGGATGGCGGTCAGTTCGATCTCGTCGTCGGGGATCTGGACGTTGGAGGAAATCTGCAGCATGACGACGACCCGCGAAAAAGGGCGCTCAGAATACGCCGTGCAAAGGGCCTGATGCGAGCGCGCTGGCCCGTCGACACTGAACTACGCTTAGTCAACGATCCGCTTCGCAAGGGAGGGCCAGGGGATGAACATCCGTCAGAAACTGGTGGCATCGGGCGTCATCAGCGTGCTCGCCGCCGCGCTGCTGGGGGGCATCGGCCTGCTCGGGCAGAACCGCCTCGCCGACGCGCTGACCGAGAACCAGCTCAGCGTCAGCGCCCTGCGCAACCACATGGAAGGCGACATGATGCACGACGCCCTGCGCGGCGACGTGCTCGCCGCCTTCGTCGCCGAGCCCGGTGACAGCGCCGCCGCCGGCCAGGTGCGCAGCGACTTGAGCGAGCACAGCCAGTGGTTCCGCAAGGTCATGGACGAGAACGCCACGCTGCCACTGAGCCCCGAGGTCAGCCAGTCCATCCGCGACCTGCGCCCGCTGATCGACACCTACATCAATGCCGCCGGCAAGCTGGTGGACGACGCCCTGCGCGATCCCCAGGCGAGCCGCGCGCAGTTGGGAGACTTCCAGCGCATCTTCGGCGAACTGGAGGAGCGCAACGAGAAGCTCAGCGCCCTGATCGAGACCCGTGCCGACGAGGCTCGCCAGGCCGCCAGTGAAGCCGTGCGCAGCGCTGTCTGGTGGCTGCTGGGCGGGCTGGTGCTGGTCTGCGTGGTGCTCTGCCTGACCACCGCCCAACTGATGAGGACCGTGCTGCGTCCCCTGAAGAAAACCATCGACGTGGCCCGCGCCATCGCCCAGGGCAACCTGCGCAACAGCATCCAAGTGGAAAGCCGGGACGAAGCCGGCCAACTGATGGAAGCCCTGGCCCAGATGCAGAACAGCCTGCGCGAGATGATCGCCAGCATCCGCCTCGAAAGCGAAGAACTGCGCGGCACCGCCACCACCCTCAGCGATACCTCACGGGGCATCGTCGACGGGGCCAACCAGCAGGCCGAGAGCGCCGCCAGCATGGCCGCTGCCATGGAGCAGATGATCGCCAACATCGCCCAGATCGCCGACCACGCGCGCAATGCCCAGGGCATCTCCGCCCACTCCGAAGGCCTGGCCAGCAGCGGCGGGCAGGTCATCCTCGGGGTGGTGGACGGCATGAACCGCATCGCCGAGGCGGTGAACAGCTCCTCCAGCACCATCACCGCCCTGGGCCGTTCGTCCGAAGAGATCCACTCCATCATCCAGGTCATCAAGAGCATCGCCGAGCAGACCAACCTGCTGGCCCTCAACGCCGCCATCGAAGCGGCCCGGGCCGGTGAGGCCGGGCGTGGCTTCGCCGTGGTGGCCGACGAGGTGCGCAACCTCGCCGCGCGCACCGCCCAGTCGACCCAGGAAATCACCGGCATGATCGCGCGCATCCGCGAAAGCACCGACCAGGCGGTGAACAGCATGCAGACCGGCGTCACCCGCGTGCAGGACGGCGTCAACCTCGCCACCCAGGCCGGCAGTTCCATCAGCGAGATCCGCGAGGGTGCCCACAAGGCCGCCGAAGTGGTGGACGAGATCTCCCACACCATCGGCGAGCAGTCCAAGGCCAGCAGTGAAGTGGCCCAGCGGGTCGAACTCATCGCCCACATGTCCCGCAGCAACACCGAGGCCATGCACGAACTGGCCGAAGCCGCCCAGCGCCTGGACCAGGTGGCCGCCGCCATGCAGTCCTCGGTGTCGCGCTTCCAGGTCTAGCCCCCTCCCCTGTCCGCCCACGAAAAAGCCGCCTTGCCCATCAGGGCAAGGCGGCTTCGTGGTGCGGCCAAGCCAGCGGTCAGGCCGCCAGGCGGACGGCCTCCAGCAACGCCGGCAGCGGCAGCGCATGGGCACCGCCGATGCTCAGGGTCACCTGCTGGCCGGCCGCCCCGGCGTAACGCTGCAGGGCTTCCGGCGTCAGCTGCGAGCCATTGAACGCGGCGTCGAAGCGCTTCTGGTCACCCGCCACCTCGAAGGCAGCCAGCAGGCTGGGCTCGGCCACTTCCTGGGCCGTGTTCACCGCCACTGTGGTGCTCACGCCGGCCGCCTCCAGCGCCAGGGCCAGGTTCACCTCGGCCTGCTGGGCGCCGTTGAACTCCACCGAGAGCTGCCGGGTGTTGCCGGTCGCACCGATGCAGGCCAGCAGGCTGGCGCTGTCCAGGGACTCGGCGGTGTTCACCCGCACCAGGGTGTTGGTGCCGGCACTGGCTACTACGCTCGCCAGGTCGGTCTCGCCGGCCTGCGCGCCGTTGAACACCAGACTCAGGTGACGGCCATTGCCTGCGGCCCCCAGGGTGTCGCGCAGCTCATCGGGCGTCAGGGCCTGGGCACCGCCGATGACGATGCCGGTGCTCGCCCCCGCTGCCTCGACCGCCTGCAGCAACTGGGCGGCCGGTTGCGTACCGCTGAGTTCCACGGCGAGGTTGCGCCCGTCACCAGCCGCCTCCAGGGCCGCCAGCAGAGCGTCCGGGGCCAGCGACTGGGCGGCGCCGATGCCGATGTCGACCCGCTCACCCGCCACGCCCAGTGCAGCCAGCAGCGCTTCGGCGCTGGCGCGGCCGCCGGTGAAGGTGGCGCGGACCTGGCGGCCATCACCGGCCGCCGCCAGGGTGGAGCGCAGTGCAGCGGGGTTCACCGCCTGGGCGGCATTGATCTCAACCGCCGTGTGCGGGCCGGCGAAGCTCACCGCCTGCTGGAGGTTGCGCGTCTCGGCGCGGGCCCCGTCGAAACCGAGCACCAGGCGGCGGTCGCTGCCGGCGGCGCTCACCACCGACAGCAGCGCCCCCGCGTCCAGGCCGTGGGCGGCCCCGTAGTGCACGGTGGTGTTTTCACCGGCGGCCAGGAGCACCTGGCGCAAGGTATTGATCGCGACAGAACCGTCGAAGTGCAGAACGAGCTTCATGACTGACTCCCGAAAATTCCAACGCCTCAGGGCAGCGGCAACCCTCCCAGAGCCGCGAGCTTCGGGCAATCGGGCATCAGTGACGGGAGTGGGCGAAAGGTCGGAAAGCCCGGTCCGAAAGGGGCCCCGGGGCTATTCGAGGACCATCCAGTCGATGACACCCACCTCGTCGTTGGCCGGCATCTTCAGCACCTGGCCGTCGCTGCGCCGCTGCAGGATCGAGCGACCGGCGCCCTGCTTCAGCCCGTCCGCCTCGCGGACCGCCACGGCCCGGTCGGTAGGGCTGAACAGCGACAGGCCATCACCCTCGTGACGCACGCGGGTGCCCACCGGGTAGTGCCAGCCACCCAGCACCAGCGACCGGGCCAGTTCGCCCTCCCAGAACACCGGTTCACGCCGGGCATCCAGCTCCAGCACCAGAGACTGCCAGTGCAGGCCATCGAACGGCAGATCAGCAGGGCCGTCGTTGCGCAGCACCCAGTGATCGTCCAGTCGTCGCAGCACCGTGCCGGCCGGCCAGGCGATGCCCTGCACCGAATGGTCGGGCGTCAGTGGGCAGCTCTCGAAGTGCCATCCGGCGGGTTTCAGGCGGTCCTCCTGGATGCGGCGGAACTCCACCCACTCGCCGGCGGCGCAGGGCCACCCCACCACTTCGCCTTTGCGGGCCAGGCGCACACGGCTGGAGTCATAGCCGGTCGGCAGGTCCAGGGCGTCCACCTGAAAGCCGAGCAGCGCCATGGGCGCGGGCAGCTCGGCCTTCTGCAGGCTCTCCAGCCCGTGGGGCTGGGGCTGGTCCTGCCAGTCCAGCGGATCGAGGGTTTCCAGCTTGACCTGGCTGCCCGCCGGAAAGGTCAGCTCGCCCAGGGTCAGCGGCTGCTCCAGGCGCGGGTTGAGCGCCGCCTGACGGGCGGCGAATTCCGCCGCGAATTCGCGCTCCTGCAGCCACAAGGCGCCCATCAGCCCCACCGGCACCAGCATCACCAGCGTCAGCAGGCCGTAGCGCCACGGGCGCGCCAGCACATGCCGGCGCGAACGCGGCCAGCACAGGGACGCCGCCAGGGCCAGCAGCACCGGCACGGCCAGCAGGCCGAGCAGGTAGATCAACCCGATGACCAGAAACACGGTGGGGTTGGGGACGGGGATCATCGACGCGCCTCGGCAATGGCGGGCGCCCATGCTCGCAGAAAATCCGGGAAGGCAGGCAGGCGCATCCCACCATCCGCGAGGCCGATCACACTCACCGATTCACAAACCGGACGCAGGATCGTCAGGAAGAGGAAGGACGGCAAACAGGCCCGCCCGGCGGATCGCAGGGGCACGCTCCACCGGGCAGGCACGCCGGCTGCTTAGTTGGCCGGGCTGATGTCGCCCTGTTCGAGGCGCGCCTGGCTGGATGCCAGGGCGCTGGCGAGGGTGCTCAGACGGGTGTCCGGCAGGGAACCGGGCAGCGGGTCGACACCGGCGCTGACGAACACCTGGTTGTAGGCGTTGCGCAGGTCGGCGTAGGCCAGGTCGCGCTTGAGCTGGGCCTGCAGGGTGTTCAGCTCGCCCTGGATCAGCTCCAGCTCGCCGATGCTCTGGGTGCTGTAGCGGTTGCGCAGTTGCTCGGCGATCTGCCCGTCCAGGTCGGCCAGTTGCTGGCTGGTCTGGAACTGCCGGCGGGCCTCGGCATAGTTGGCGCTGGCCACGTAGAGCTGCGCGAGGATAGCCATGGACATGGCCTGGCGGCGGGCCACGGTGACATCCTGGCCGGCCTTGGCCACGTCGATGGCCGCCGGGGCGGAGAGCACGTTGAACAGGTTCCAGGTGACCTTCACGCCGTAGTCGGCCCAGCTCTGGTTCACCAGGAAGCTGTTGCTGTCGTAGTGGCCGCCGGCGGAGAACTCAAGGCCAGGCAGCAGGCGCAGCATGGCCTTGCGGGTCTCGGCGGCGCTGATGCGCGCCTGGTAGTCCTGCTCGCGCAGTTCCGGGCGGCTGGCCAGGGCCTGCTGTTCCAGTTGGGCGAAGTTCACCTTCAGCTCGGGCACCGCGTAGTCGTTGCTGGCGGCCAGTTGGAAGTCGGTGTTCAGCGGCAGGTTGATCAGCGCGGCCAGCTCGGTCTTGGCCAGGGACAGCGCGCGGCGCTGCTCTTCCAGTTGACGGGTGGCCTCGATCAGTGCGCGCTGGTAGCTCAGCGCCTGCACCGGGTCACCGATACGCTGGGTGCTGAGGTTGCGGCTGTCCTCGCGAGCCTTGTCGACACGGGCCATGAGGCTGTCGATCTGCTTGAGCAGGCGTTCGGCAGCCACGGCACGCCAGTAGGCGGAGCGCACGTCCTGGGTGATGGTGTGGATGACCTTGCGGCGGCGCTCCTCGACGATCAGGCGCTGGTCGGCCTGCTGCTTGGCGCTCATGTAGCTGACGCCGAAGTCGAGCACGTTCCACACCATGGTCAGGTCCGCCACACCACGGTCGCGGTCCTGGGAGGTGGACGGTTCCAGGGACTGGGAGCCGGTCTCGATGCTGCGGCTGCTGGAGGCGCTGACGTTGTTGCGCCCGGCATAGCCGGCGGACAGTGCCATGCGCGGCAACATGTCGAAGGTGGCCAGGTCCAACTGGCGCTCGGCCAGGGCGTGCTCCATGACCTTGAGGCGCGCTTCGAGGTTGTACTTGATGGCACGGGCCATGGCGTCGTTCAGGGTCAGGGGCCCGCTGAGGGGCTCCTGGTCCTTGAACATGCTGGAGAGGTCCGCCCGTGCGCGGGCCTCGCTCTCGCCGCGATCGATGGGCTGAGTGGTCACGGCGCATCCGCTGATGGCCAAGGCCAGCAGGCTGGCGGTGAAGAGCTTGTAGGTCTGGTTCATGCTGGCGGCCGCCCCCTGGTACGGCACGATGGTTCCCTTTCTTGTCATGTCAGCCACGGGGGGTGGCCCCCGCCACCTGCCCGAGGGCCTGGGCCAACTCGCGCACCGGGCGCAGGTCGGCTTCCTTCATGGCGTGCAGTTGCTGGCCGAGGGTGGGAGCGCCGGTCAGGCCCTGCCCGCTCTTGCCGGTGTCACCACCGCGCCACTGCTTGCCGTCGAATACCTTCAATTGCATGTCCTGCTGCGGCACATCCTTGCCGAACATGCTGGAGAAGCTGCTGCTGCCGAACACCCCACCGTCGCCCCCGCCAAAGCCGAGGAAGCCATTGGCGCCGCCTTCACTGACGGAGCTGTCGCTGCTGGCGAAGACCTGGGCGATGTAGCTGGGCGCCAGGGCATTCGGGTTGATGAAGATGTTGCCCACGGTGGGCACCCCGCTGCCCAGGGTCGGCTGCTCGAACAGTGGCGGCGGCAGCAACGGCGAGGTGGCGCTGGACGGCGGCACACTGGGTACGTTGGGCTGGAGCGGTTCGCTCGGCGTAGTCGGCACACTGGGCGATGGGTTGACGCGGAATTCCGGGTCGCCCTCGACTCCGCCGAGTACGTAGCCCACGGTGGCGAAGTTGTTCGCCATGGCATTGCCGACAGCGTCGGTGATGCCACTGCCGGCGGCCGCCAGGGACAGCCCCAGGGTGCCCTGGCCGGTGACGCCGATGACGGTGACGCGGTAGGTGCGCGCATCCACCTGCACCAGCGACAGCAGGGTGCCGCTGGCGCTGCCGCTGGTGGCCAGGGCGAAGTCGGCCAGGTCGACGCCGCTGACGTCCTCGCTGAAGGTCACGGTGAAGCTGAGGGTGGTATCCCGGGTCGGCGAGGTGCCATCGATGGCGATGTTGGTGACCTGCGGTGCGGCGGCATCCACCAGCACGCCGGCGGTGGAGCCCACATTGTTGAGCGCGGTCTGGGCGTTGTTGCCGGCGGCGTCGCGCAGGGTCGCGCCGTTGGCATCGAGGCTGGCACCCACGGCGATGCCGTTGCTGTCCTGCTGGCCATTGGCGACGGTGAGGCGAAACACCAGGGCGGTGCCGCCCGAGCCGCTGACGTAGTTGGCGTAGACGGTGCCGCCAGTGTCCAGGGTGATCGCCAGGCGCGGCGTACCGCCGGTGGTGTCGACGGTCACGGCTTCGTCGAAGTTCACCGTGAAGTCGAGGGTGTTGCCGGTCAGGTAGGTGCCGTTGGCCGGCACGTCGACGGAGGTGACCGCCGGGGCACGGCTGTCGATGGCGTAGTTGTTGGAGTCGGTGCTGCCGGTGCCGGTGTTGCCGGCGGCGTCGGCGTAGCCGGTGTTGTCCAGGGTGATCAGGTTGGTGGCGTCGGTGACGTTGGCGCTCGGGGTCAGGGTCGCCGTCCAGGTGATGCCGCCATCGCTGCTGCTGAGCCCGCTCAGGCTGCCGTTGGCCACGCTGAAGTCAGCCGTGGTCAGCCCGCTCACCGCCTCGCTGAAGGTGATGGTGACGGTGGTGGTCTGCCCGGCCTTCAGCGCGGTGTCGGCCACCACGAGGGTGGCCGTCGGGCGCTGGGTGTCGATGGCGTAGTTGTTGGAATCGGTGCTGCCGCTGCCGGCGTTGCCCGTCAGGTCGGTGTAGCCGGTGTTGTCCAGGGTGATCAGGTTGGTGGCGTCGTTGACGTTGCTGCTGGGCGTCAGGGTCGCCGTCCAGGTGATGCCGCCATCGTTGGAACTGAGGCCGCTGAGGCTGCCATTGGCCACGCTGAAGTCCGCCGTGGTCAGCCCGCTCACCGCCTCGTTGAAGGTGATGGTGACGGTGGTGGTCTGCCCGGCTTTGAGCACGGTGTCGCTGACCACGATGGTGCCCATCGGACGCTGGGTGTCGATGGCGTAGTTGATCGAATCGGTGGTGCCGCTGCCGATGTTGCCCGCCTGGTCCATCACCCCGGTGTTGTCGAGGGTGATGACATTGGTGGCGTCGGCGATGTTGGCGCTGGGGGTGAAGGTCGCCGTCCAGGTCAGGCCGCCGTCGCTGGTACTGAGCCCGCTGAGGCTGCCATTGGCCACGCTGAAGTCGGCGATGTCCAGGCCACTGACCTGCTCATTGAAGGTCACGGTGACGGTGGCGGTCTCACCGATCCGCAGGTTGGTGTCGCTGAGGGTGATGCTGGTGGCGGCCGGGCGCACACCGTCCACCACCAGGTCCTTGTTGGCGCCCAGGGAGCCCGCGCCACCGGGGGTCGGCAGGGTGAGGACGGCGTTCTGGTTGGCAGCGTCCTGGATGGTGCCGCCATTGAGGCTCAGGGCCGAGGTAGAGGCGTAGTCCAGGTCGGCAGAACTGTCCCCGGCCTGCACGGTGTAGCTGAAGGTCAGGGTGTCGGTACCCGAGCCGGACACGTAATTGAGCACCCGGTCGGTGGCACCGGTCTCCAGGGTCAGGGTCGGGGTGCCGGTCACGTTCACCGTGCTGTCGAAGCGCACGGTGACGGTGATGACGTCACCGATCTTGTAGGTGCCGTTGGCGGTGCCGGACGACACGCTGGTGACGGTCGGGGCGATGGGCGCGGTGAGAGACAGGTCGTTGCCGCTGCCGCCTATGTAGCTGGTGGTCAGTTGGGTGCCGTTGCCAGCGGCATTGAACGTGCCGCCCTCGCTGACGCCGCTGAAAGTGCCGGTGACGGCATCGGCGGCGTCGTTGACGATCACCGTGTAACTGTCGCCGCTGCCGGCCGCGTAGCCGTGGGTGACCGCCAGGGTGGCACCGGAGACGTCGACGGTGCCGTTGACCACCACCCGGTCGTAGCCGGTGCCGGCGGTGGCGCCGTTGATGTCCAGGGCCAGGGTGCTGCCCGAGGCCAGGGTCAGGTTGCCGTTGACGGTCAGGGTGGCGACGCCCGCGCCGCCCGGGGCGAGGGTGCCGCCGCTCTGTACGGTGACATCGCCACCCAGGGCGCCGCTGCCGGCCAGGGTCGCGCCGCTGGCCACAGTGGTGGCGCTGGCGGTGCTGCCGTCGACCACCAGGGTGCCGGCAGCCACGGTGGTGGTGCCGGTGTTGGTGTTGCTGCCGGAGAGGGTCAGGTTGCTGGTGCCGGTCTTGGTCAGGCTGCCGGTACCGCTGATGACGCCGGACAGCGTAGCGGCAGCGCCGGCGTTGACGGTCACCAGGCCGGTCAGCGCCAGGGCGTTGTCGAGGGTAGTGTTGCCGGTGATCTGCAGCGTGGTGCCGTTGACCAGGTTGAGGGTGCCGGTGCCCAGGTTGCTGTCACTGGCGATACTCAGGGTTCCGGCACTGATGGTGGTGCTGCCGCTGTAGGTGTTGTTGCCGGTCAGGGTCAGGGTGCTGGCGCCGGTCTTGGTCAGGTTGTTGCTGCCACTGATCACCCCGGACAGGGTGGTGTCGGCACCGGTGTTGACCGTGGCGCTGCCGCTCAGGGCGATGGCGTTGTCGAGGGTGGCGGCGCTGGTCACCGCCAGGGTGGTGCCTGCACCCAGGGTCAGCGTGCCGCTGCCGAGGTTGCCGTCGCTGGCGACGCTGAGGGTGCCGGCACTGACGGTCGTCGCGCCGTAGGTGTTGCTGCCGGACAGGGTCAGGGTGCTGGCACCGGCCTTGGTCAGGGTGAAGGCACCGCTGATCACGCCCGAGAGGGTCGCGGCGGCCGAGGTGCTCACCGAGGCGTTACCGCCGAGCACGATGGCGTTGTCGATGATGTTGGCGCCGGTAAGCGCCAGGGTGGTGCCGGCGGCCAGGTTGACGGCGCCCGAACCCAGGTTGCCGTCGTTGTCGATGGACAGGGTGCCGGCGCTTACGTAGGTCGCGCCGTAGCTGTTGCTGCCGGACAGGGTCAGGGTGCCGCTGCCGGTTTTCGTCAGGTCGAAGGCGCCGCTGATGGCACCGCTGAGGGTGACGGCGTTGCTGTTGCCGATGCTGCTGTTGCCGGCCAGGACGATGGCGTTGTCGATGGTGGTCGCGCCCGTGACGTCGAGCACGGTGCCACTCGCCAGGTTGAGGGTGCCGGTGCCCAGGTTGCCGTCGCCGGCGATCGACAGGGTGCCGCCGGAGACGGTGGTGGTGCCGCCATAGCTATTGCTGCCGGAGAGGGTCAGGGTGCCGCTGCCCTGCTTGACCAGCGAGCCGGTGCCGGACACGACACCCGAAACCGAGGTGGAGGTGTTGTCACCGCCGGCGGTCAGGGTGTAGCTGCCCAGTTGGATGCTGGCGTTGGCGTTGTTACTCGCCAGGCTGCCGAGGGTCTGGTCCGAAAGCAGCGTCAGGACACTGTTGCCATTGACCCGCACGGCATTGGTATCAGCCATGGAAGCGTTGCCGTCGAGCTTCAACCAGCCGTAATTGAGCAGGAGGGTGTTGCCGGTGTAGGTGTTGGTACCGGTAAGCGTGGTCGAGTAGGTGGCGGCACCGGACTGGGTGAAGATCATCCCACCGGTGCCGCTGATGTTGCCGGAGAAGGTGGTGTCCAGCGTCTGGTTGCTGGTGAGGTTGAAGCTGCCGAGCGTCACCGAGCCGGCACCGGACAGGTTGCCGAACGCTTCGTCGCCGGCCAGGGCCAGGGTGGCACCGGCAGCGACCGACACGCTGGTGTTGGAGGCAAGCGCATCGCCACCACTGACCGTCAGGGTACCCGCGCTGATGGTGGTGGCACCGCTGAAGGTGTTGCCGGAACCGGAGAGGGTCAGGTTGCCCGCACCGGCCTTGGTCAGGGCGCCGCTGCCGGCGATGACGCTGCTGATGGTGGCGGTGTCGCCGGCGCCATGGGTGAAGGTCTGGGTGGTGCCGCCACCCAGGGTGAGGGTGCCGCCAGTGAGGACCAGGCCGCTGGCCTGGTCCATGTCGAAGCTCAGGCTTTCATTGATCGAGACGGCGTTGAGGTTCAGCGTCTGGCCGGCCATGGTGCTGGCGAAGACGATGGTCTGGCTGCCGGTGCTGTCGGCCGCGGCGATGGCGACGGCCTCGCTGAAGCTCGTGCCGTTGCTGGCATCGACGGTGGCGGTGTCGCTGGTGCTGGTGACGTAGATGAAGTCCGTGGCCACGGTGACGTTGGCCGTCGCGCTGGCCCCGGCACCGTCATTGAGGGTGAACTGGACGTTGGCATCACCGGCCGGCGTGTCGTTGCGGTAGGTGATGCGCTGCGCCACATCGTTCACCAGGGCCGTGGTGGCTGTGGTGCCGCTGCTGGTGAAGGTGATGGTCAGCACGCCACCGGTGTTGGTGAAGGTGGCGAAGGTCTGCCCACCGGACTGCAGGTTGCTGCCACTGACGGTGAACAGTGCGCTGGCTGTGTCGAAACCGAACATATCGCTGCTCACCGCCGTGCCGTTGCGCTGGATCACCAGGCTGGCGCCGGACCAGTTGCCGTTGCCGCCGTTCAGCGCGCCCAGCTCGGCATCAGCCAGGCTGGCACCCGTGCCGGTGTCAAGGCGAACGGTATTGCCTTCACCAGCCCAGGCGACACTGTCACCGTCGAGGTTGCCGAGGGTGGGCGCGGCATTGGGGTTGTAGTTGGTATCGGTGGTACCACCGTTGGTGGTGTAGATGGTCGAGGTGGACGCGCCGTTGGCGCCATCGACGTTGCCGGCTCCGGCCGCCCTGCCGCCCAGACCGCCACCGCCCACGTTACCGGTACCGAGGGTGTTGAAGCTGGTGCTGTCCATCCGTACCGTGCCACCCGCGTTCCAGATGGCACCGACCCCGGCACCACCATCACCGCCACTGCCCACCCGGCTGTAGTTTGCGGCCTGGTCGTTGGAAACCCCGCCCCCACCACCGCCCCCCGCACCGAGGTTGTTGGTCACGCTGCTGTTGACGATAGTCAGGATGCCGCTGCTGGAGTTGTAGATGCCGCCTGTGGCAGCAGCCCCCCTGCCGCCGGCCGCCGATGAGCCGCCGCCACCTCCGCCACCGCCAATGCTGGTGCTGCCGTTGTTGGCCAACCCACCCGATCCCCCGGCGGTGTAGCCGGAGATGCTCGATCCATTGCCGGTGTAGCTGCCACCCGCCCCCGCCGCAGCGCTACCGCCACGCCCACCCATGTTGCTGTTGGGGCCGGCGCCATTGCCACCCGTGACCGAAGACGGTGCGGTGGGCGTGATAGCCGCATCAGTGCTACTGCCACCTGTACCACCGAGGGTGGTACCAAAACCACCACCGCCGCCGCCGCCGCCGCCGTAGTTGCCTCCGAAGTCGCCACCGCCACCGCCACCGCCGGATGCCTTGTTGGCGGTGATGGTGCTGTTGGTGATGGTCAGTACGCCCGCGTTGCGGATACCCGCGCCCAGGCTGTCCGTGGCGGATGCACCTTCATTGGCACCGTTGCCGACGACCAGGCCGTTACGGATGGTGATGTTGTCCAGCGCGACCTTGGAGTTGAGGCCGCTGGTGGTCACGTCCAGCACCCGGGCCTTGTTGGCGCCGTCCAGCGCGAACCCCCCGCCGACGATCTGCAAGGTATGGCCGTCGGTGACGTTGATGGTGATGGCATCGCTGAAGCTGGCGAAAGTGATGTTGCCCGTCAGGGTGATGACATCGTCGACGCCGTCGGTATTGCCCGTGGCAATGGCGCTCTTCAGGTCGGCGATGTTGTTCACCGCCGTGGTCACCAGCAGGTGGTCATACCCCCCCAGGCGCGACAGGTTCAGGGCATTGCTGGCAGCGATCTGGCCGGTGGCGATCTCCAGGTCCCAATCGCCGCCCTTGGCGCTGCCGCCGGTGTTGTCGTCGGAGGCGGCGATGTCCGCCCCGGTCATGCCGGCCAGTTTGGTGACAAAGGCCTGGCCTTCGCTGCCTGCCCCTACTTCGCAGCCGTAGAGGAGGATGTCGCCCTCGGTGGTCAGCGCCTTGCCGATGCTGGAAAGCTGGGTGGCGTACTGCGCGAGGTTACCTTCGAAGAGCGGTCCGTTACCCAGCAGCAGCACCCCGGAATCGCCGTGGGAAATGATGTGGATGGCGTCGATGCCGGTGCGGCCGGCCAGGGCGTCGGCGATCTGCTGCACCCCGTCCTTGTTGGTGGACAGCAACACCACCTCGGCATTGGGCGAGACGGCCTTGAGCAGCTCCTGGTAGTTCGGCGCACGGGTATCGACGAAGACGATTTCCTTGCGCACGCCGCTCTGCCCGTCGGTCACCGGGCTGGCCTGCAGGTCCTGGGTGCCGTGGCTGTTGTCGGCGCTCGCGTGGCTGCTGTCGCGCGCGCCGGTGTCATGGGCTGCATCGGCGGTGGGGGCCGCTGTCGCCGTTGTGGCGGCGGTATCGGCCACGGTGGCCGCGACCGCGCCGTCGAACATCATGCGCGGCTCCAGCGCACTGATCAGCGGCAGCGGACATGCCAGCGGTGCAGCCTCCGCACCCTTGGCCTTGCCGTTGCGACCTGCCTTCTTCGAAAGACCCCAGCCCATGACTTCTACCTCCTCTTTCCAGCGCCCGCCTCAGCGGGTGCTCAGTTGCGTTCTTGTTCCAGGGCCCGGGCGTCCCGGGTGGTCCTGATCACATGGGCCTCGCTGTTGCGCGAGTCCTTCCAGAAATCCAGTTGTGCGTACTGCTCGAACAGGTCCGGCGGCAGCAGGGTGCGCCGTGCGGCCACCTCCACCTTCGGCCGTACCTTGTGCAGCCCACTCAGGCCCAGGGCCTGGTCGAACGCCGGGGCGTCGTACTCGATGTGCTCGAAGTCATGCTCGAACCAGGGCTCGCCGAGGAATTCGTAGACCAGCCGCAGCACCCGCTCGGGCGTGGCCACCAACAGGTCGTAGTCCACCAGCAGCAGGGAGCGGGCGTGCTCGCCGTAATAGGCATCCTTCAGCGCCGACCAGGCCAGGCCCACCAGGCGGTTGCGCTGGGCCAGGGTCTCGACCCGGCTGTAGACGGTGTTGCGTTCGCTGTCGTCGTTGAACAGCTTGGTGATCTCGTACGGATTGGCGCGGTAGAGCCGCTCGATGCTGTCCATCACCCAGGCGACATTGCGCACGCAGGCGATCACCTTGGCCTGGGGGAACAGGTCCAGCAGGGCCGGCAGTCGCGCGCACCACAGCCGGTTGGTGTCGAAGATCACCTCATGCTCGGTCTGGTCCGCGTAGTAGCTGCTGAACAGGCCGGCGAGCAGACGCTTGCGCTGCTCCTGGGTCACCACCGGACCAAACTCGCTCTCGGCGCCGAACTGCTTGAGCAGAGCCGAGAAGAAGCTGCCCACCGGGCTGGTCATGCCGGCGTGGAAGCGCGGGTTCTGCCGCAGCAGCGCCGCCAGTAGCGTGGACCCTGAGCGCGGCAGCCCGGAAATGAAGTGGAAGGTGGGTGTTGGATTGGCCATGGTCTGCGTGTACGTCTGCCTGTCGATGAATCACGGTGCCACCGGTGCAGCGAAGCACCGGTGGCCAAGGTCCTCAGTTGCGGGAGGGGAAGATGCCGTCCAGCGCAATGATGAAATTGATCCCGAGGAAGGGGCTGCGGATGCCCACCGGCTGGCTGCCGCCCGCCATCTGCACCGTGACATGCAGGGAGCTGGGGTTGGCCAGGGGGACCGGATCTTTCATCTCGCTCGACCAGATGGATGCCGCTCCAGCCGAACCTGCCGACGAGCCACCCAGCACGTCGTTGTCAGGGGTGGGCGACAGCGTCGTGCTGGTCGGGGTGCCCGCAACGTAGAGGGTGCAGGTACCGGAGGCCAGGTGGTTGTGCGCTGGCATCTGGGACTGCAACAGCGTGACGGCTTCCTCCCCCCCCGTTTCACCGAGCACGATGGGCGTCAGGCCGGGCCCCTCGAACTGGCCGACCGGCGAGCGGCCACGCAGGTCCGGCAGCCCGAAGGTGGTCTGGCCATTCCCGCCGTAGGTGGTGCCGAGCAGGGCAAACAGCGCCGTGTTCTGCGAAATGCTCATGGTCTGCCCCATGCAGTACGCATAGCCACGGGGCGCGAAGTTGCCGCCGAACATCTTGATCTCACCGATGAAAGGTTCCACGTGTTGACTCTCCTCTGGCTCTGGTTTCGCGCGCCTGAAAGACTCAGCCGCACATGCAGGCTTGTTGTTGTCGATTCATGCCGGCCGATCGGTGTGGAACACGGCCTGGAGTACATGGCGCCCATCCGAGGTGGGCATGCCGGGGGTCAGCAGCAGCGCCCAGCCGTCCTCTCCCGGCCGCCCGACGCGGTACACCTCCTGGGGCAGGCTGTAGGGCAAAGGCAACGCGAAGTGGGCGTGGTAGCAGCAATGCCGGGGGGTCATGGCAATCCCCTCCTCGACCCCGATCAGTTCGATCGCCAGCACCTGCTCCGGCGAAAGCCAGAGGTGGAAGGGCTGGCCGACGGCCGCGCTCAGCAATGCAAAGGATGGCATCGAGTCCATGGGCAACTCCTCAGGACAGGCCGGCGGCACGCTGTGCAAGCACAGCCGTGGGCTGATGGGCGCGAGCGGGACGGCGCAACTTCAGGTACACGCCGTTTTCCCCCACCACCTCGAAGCCATGGCGGAAGTAGAGGCGCTGGGCCGGGTTGTAGGACTCCACATGCAGCCCCGCACTGAGGCCCTCGCGGTCGGCCCGTTCGAGAAAGCGGCCCAGCAACTCACCGCCGATGCCACGGCCACAGGCCTCGGGCAACAGCGCCAGGTCGATGATCTGCAGGTGGGTGTCGGTCCAGAGCAGGTAAGCGCGGCCCAGGGACTGGCCGGACGCCTCGATGACGTATTGCTCGGCATCGGGGTAATGCGCCTGGTAATAGCCGCGCTGGGCGTCGAATTGCTGGTCGAGGAAACGCTCGCAGGCGGCCTGGTCCCAGCCGGTGTGCTCCAGCTCGTGGGCACGGGTGGTGCCGTAGAGGATGCGCAGAAAGGAGTGGTCGGCTGAGGATGCCAAACGAAGCGTCAAAGTCTGAACAGACATACGGCGTGCGTCCCTGCCGGCTCCGGGAATAGAGCCTACAACGATGGTTAAAGTTTCCCTGCACGGAGCATAGACGAGGATTTCAGTTGGCCACCATCGAAAAATCACCATTCAGCGGTTTCTGCAATGAATGTGAAGCGGCATTCACAACTGACGGTGTGAGAGCGCCTCCAGCGCGTCATAGGGCGCCTTTGCCCAGCGTTCCACCGCCGCCCGCATGGCCTCGTCCGCTTCGCTGCGCTTGGCCTCGCCATCGGCGCTGAAGGCTTGCCCCGGACGCTTCGCATCGTGCCCGGCAATGGCCTGCAGGTGCGGCACGGCGGCCGGGTTGATCCCCAGCAGCGGGCCCAGGCGCCCCCATAGGGCGCCGGGCAGCTCGCGGTAGTTCAGGGCCACCGCCTCCCCGCCCGCGCACAGGTCGAGTCCGGCCTGCAGCAGTTGCCCGACCATCCTGGCCAGGTAGTCGCCGGGCTCCAGCGCCTCCCGCCCAGGCAGGCCATCCAGCCCGGACGGACCCAGCAGCCCCGGTACCGCGTGCAGACCTGGCTGACGCCGCTGGGACACCACCACCTCCAGCGGGTCGCGGTAGAGGAACAGGCACGGGACCTGCGGGTAGAGCCGGCGCAACAACTCGGCCTCGAAGAGGTTCCAGGCGTCCAGCTTGACCACCAGCCGGGTCTCGTCGCCACGGCGGCGCTGGCCATAGGCCGAGCACAACGCCCTTACCGCATCCGCCTGCCAGGCCGAAGCGCTGGGGTCGCGGTAGTGCGCCCGCAGCAGGGCATCCAGCGGCGGCGGCTCGGACAGCACCACATGCCCGGCCAGACCACGCAACAGTTGAGCCAGCAAGGTGGAACCGCAGCGGGAGGTGTGGAACACCAGTAGCGACGGTGCCAGTCCGGGGCTGCGGGCCTGCCAGTCGAACAACGCTTCAAGCCCGCTCTGACGCCGCAGGGCCTGGTTGAACGGCAGGTGCAACACCTCGTCCACGTCGTCGTTGAAGAAGGGGCGGGCCAGGGGCATGGTGCCGAACCAGGCCCAGTCCAGTTGCCAGGTGCCGGCCTCCTCGAAGGCACGGATCGGCAGCCACTCGGTGAAATCCAGGGCTGTCATCGCATGTTCCATTGCTGGCTCCAGGTCTGCCGCCCCAGGCGCATGGCCATGCGCACATCCGCCTCCTCGAACACCAGCCCAAGGGATTGCCCGGCGGCCACTGCATGGCGGCAGAAGTCGGTGGGGTCGGTGATCCGTTGCAGCGCATGGGCCAGTTCCGGGCGCTGCTGCACCTGCTCGTTGAACGCGGCGAAGGCCCGCACGCCCCGACTGGGTTGCAGTTTCGGCGTGGTCGCCAGGCCCTCGAAGAGGGCCTGGCGCAAGCGCGTATCCATCATGCAATCCAGCACCAGGTGGATGCGTGGGCCCGGACCGGGGTTGTCCACCCGGTGCGGGCGGGACAGGTCGATGAACCAGCACTCACCCGGCGCCATCGGCACCTGCCGGCCGTCCACCAGGAACTCCACACCGGGCGGGCTGAGCAGCGGTACGTGCAGGCGCAGCGGTCCTTCCGGGCTGCCCAGGTCGGGGTCGCAATGCTCGCGGATACTGGCGCCCGCGCCCAGGCGCAGCAGGCGCGCGCTGCGCAGGCCCTCGCCGAACCACTCGATGGCTGCCTGCCACGCCGGCTCGGCCTCGCAATGGGCGGTGCGGGATACCGGCCCCTGCCCCGGCGCCAGGGGAATCGGTGCATCCAGCGCTGCCACCAGGTCCAGGCCGCTCCAGTCCCCCTGGTAATAGGCGGTGTTGAAGTGCGGCACCCAGGCCGTCGGGTCGATCCGCTCCAGGGCCGCCAGCAGCGGCGCCAGGTCGAAGCGCCAGGGCAGGCGGGAGCAGATCGGCAGGGTTACATCCATGGAACCTTCCTTGTCAGATGGGCTAGAAGCCGCTCTCCCTCACACCCAACGCCGCCACGCGGCGCCAGGCGAAGCCCAGCAGCGATTGCCGGCTGCCCTCCAGCACCACCACGCCGCGCAGCGGCTGGTCGGGGGGTGGCAGGTCCTGCAGCAGGCTGAGGCGCACGCCGTACTGAGCCTGCACCGGCTCGGCGCGTTGCTGGGCATTGCGTCGCACGGCCACCTGGCCGTGGTGGTCGGAGGCCAGGGCCTCCAGTTCGAGGAAGGCGACGCCGGTGGTGTCTACCTCATCCAGGCGCACCGGCAGGGCAGGCCGTGCCGGGTCGTCGGCGATGAAGCGGCCCTCGGCCCCCGGCGCCACGCGCCAGAGGCTCTCCTCGGCCAGGTAGCCGCGCAGGCGCAACCCGGGGGCGATCACCCGCGCCAGGGTCTCTCCGCTGTGCAGCCAGCGCCCCACCACCAGGTCCGGCGGCAGGTCGCGCACCACGCCGGCCAGGGGCGCGCGCAGTTGCAGGCGCTCGCGCTGGGCGGCCAGGCCGCGGTACTCAGCCACGGCCTCGGCCAGTTGCTGCTCGATCACTCCGGTCTCGGCGGCGGTCTCGCTGCGCCCGGCCTGGCGCCGCAACTGCAACTGGAGGATGCCGATCTCGCGGCGGACGATGCCCTGGCGCGCCTCCAGGTCCGGCGACTCCAGCTCCACCAGCAGGGCGCCCTGCTCCACCGTGTCACCGTCCTTCACCCGCACCGCCTTGACCCGCGCGCCGATGGGTGCGTGCAGGGTGCCGGTACGCGAGGCCTCCAGCATGGCCGGCACATCCACCGCGTTACGCCAGGGCACCAGCAGCACCAGCAGCACCAGCCCCAGGGCCGAACCGGTGAGCAGTACCTTGCGCGGCTCGGCCTGGTCGCGGCGCTGCCACCATTCGCCGAACTCCTTCCAGATCGGCAGGCCGATGAACCACACCAGTTCCACCAGCATCAGGAAGATGCCGAGCACCTTGAAGAACAGGTGGTAGACCGTCAGCGCAATGCCGAAGAACAGCGCCGCACGCCAGATCCAGGCACCGTAGCCCCACACCAGCAAGCGCCGGCGCATGGCCTCGGGCCAGGGCTCGGGGGCCGGCTCGCCGTAGCCGAACAGCGCCTCGCGCAGGCGCCAGCGGCACAGGGCGAAGGCACGGTTCTGCAGGTTCTCCACCTCCCACAGGTCGCTGAGCAGGAAGTAGCCGTCGAAACGCATGAAGGGGTTGAGGTTGATCGCCAGGGTGGTGATCCAGGTGGCGCTGGAGAGCATGAAGGCGGCGGTACGTGCCGGGCCGTCCGGCAGCAGCGACCAGGCCAGCAATGCCAGCACCGCCAGCACCAGTTCGGCCAGCACCCCGCCGGCGCCGATCAGCAGGCGCGAGCGGCGGTCCTGCACCCGCCAGGCGTCACTGACGTCGGTGTAGAACATCGGCAGCAGCACCATGAACGCCAGCCCCATGCTCTGCACCCGGCAGCCGGCACGCTTGGCCATGAAGGCGTGGCCGAACTCGTGGCAGAGCTTGGCGAAGGTCAGCGCGATACCGAAGGCCAGGGCGCCGCCCAGGCTGAACAGATGCGGGAAGGTGGCCAGGTAGCGCTCCCAATCCCGCGCCACCAGGAACAGCCCCAGCAGCAGGATCACCGGCAGCCCGCGCCGCAGCAGCCAGGGCCCGTTGCGCTCCAGCACCGGCCAGGCGCGGTTGAGGAAGCGGTCCGGTCGCCACAGCGGAATGCGGAAGAACAGGTACTGGTGCAGCACCTGCTGCCACAGGCTGTGCCGCGTGCTGGCGCGCTTGAGGCTGTAGCTGGCGCGCTGCTCCGGGTCGAGGGCGGCGATCAGGTCGTGCCCACGCAAAAAGCGCAGCATCTGCTCCAGCTCGCCAGCCCCCAGGGGTGCGCCCGGCTCGGCGTTGGCGGCTGCCAGCACCGCGCGGGGGTCGCCCAGGGACCAGTGACGCAGCAAGCGCACGGCCGCCGCACCGAGCTTGAAATAGCGGCCGCGCAGCGGGTCGGCGAGGGTCCACTGCGGCGCGCCTTCGCGGGTTGGCGCAGCGGCGGACAGCTGCAGGTCGGAACGCAGGGCCGGCAGCATCAGAAACCCAAGCCCTGGCGCAGCGCGGCCAGAGGCCGGCGCAACAGGTAGTAGGCCAGCGGCGCGCGGTCACCGAACAGCTTGGCGGTGCCGCGCAGGCCGATGCGTGGCGGGGCATCGGCGAAGGCGGCATCGAGGCGATAGGCCAGTTGCCCGGCGGCGGTGGCCTGAGCCTCGTAGGCGGCGCGCTCCAGGCGCGCGTCGTGGCGGTTGAGCGGGTCGCTGTCGAGGAACAGCGCCACCTCGGCGCCGGGCTCCAGGGCGATGGCGTCCCCCACCGGCAGCTCGATGCGCAGCTCGGCCTGGGCCGGGTCGGCGATCTGCATCAGCCGCTCGCCGGTCTGCACCGGTTTGCCGGTGAGGCGCTCGGCATCGGCGAACACGGCAATGCCGGCGCGCTCGGCACGCACTTCGCTGCGCGCCAGCAACTGCCGGGCGTAGTCGCGCTCGGCGCGCTTCTGCTCCACGCGGGCGGCCAGCAGGTCGATGCGGGCGCTGGATTCGGCGTCGGCGAAGGCGCGCTGGCTGTTGGCCTTCAGCTCCGCTTCGGCTACCCCCAGAGCACGCTCGGCGACATCGGCCTGGGCCTTGAGGGTGGTGGCGTCGAAGCGCACCAGCAGGTCACCGGCGGCGACACTCTGGTTGGGCTTGACGAGGAATTCGGCAATCACCCCGTCCAGCGGCACAGCCACCACGCGGCCGCCCTGGGGCACCACTTCGGCGGGGGCCAGCACCGACTGGCGCACCGGCACCAGCAGCACCAGGGCCAGCGCGCCGGCCAGGGCCAGGAGCTTCTTCTTCGGCCAGCGCAGGCGCCAGGGCTTGCGCGGCTGCAGGGCCAGCCAGGCGTGCGCGTAGGTATCACCGAGCTGCACCAGCAGGGCCTGCTCGGCCTCGCTCCAGGGGGTGTCGCGGGCGATCCACAGGCCGCCGAACACGGCGCCCTGGCGATCCTTCAGCGGCAGCCAGACGGCGTGGGGGGCGGACAGCGCCTGCCAGTCGTCACGGCTGCTCTCGTCCAGGCTGCCGGGGTCGACCACGCCGGGCTCGCCCAACTGGCCCGCAGCCAGGCGCTGGGCCGCTGCCCGCTCGACGAAGGCGACGAAGGGGGCGTTGGGTTCCACCACGCTGATGCCGGTGAGGGCACGGACCCTGCCGGCGATCAGCAGCGCGGCATGGCGGTAGCCGAACAGGCCCTGGCCGTCGTTGACCATGGCGAAGGCCAGTTGCTCGGTCGTGCCAGCCTGCCGGGCCTGGGCCTGGAGGCCGAGGAAGACCGCAAAGACCCGTTCGGCGAAACCGGGCACCGGTGCGTTCATTGCGCCTCCGGGAAGCGCGCACTGCCGCTCATGCCGGCCACCAGGCCTGGCGTGTCCTCGGGCAGGCTGCCGATCAGCAGCAGCGTCTGGCTGCCTTCGTCGATGCGCGCGCCCAGGCGCTTGACCACGGCCTTGAGCGGCGTGCCGGTCTCGTCGGGGATGAATTCGAAGGGCTGGCCCGGCTTGAGGGTGCCGATCCAGCGCGAGGGCACCAGCAGGTGGATCTCCAGGGTGCGGTTGTCCACCACCTCCAGCAGCGGCGCGCCGCCAGGCACGCTCTCATGGGGCTGCACACGGCGGTTGACCACCTGGCCGTCGTAGGGCGCCTTCACCTGGCAGCGCTGCACCTGCACCTGATAGACCTGCGCTTCCGCCTGGGCCTGGGCCTGGCGGGCCTCGGCCAGGGCCACTTCGAAGCGCCCGACGGAGTTGAGGGCGGCCAGTTGCTGCTTGTTCTTCAGTTCCTCCCGGGCGGCACGGGTGGCAGCGCTGGACGCGGTGAGCTGGGCCTGGTAGGCGCTGCAGTCGAAGCGCACCAGCACGTCGCCGGCCTTGAACGACTGGCCCTCGGCAAAGGGCATCTCGACGATGCGCCCGGCCAGCTCGCTGGACAGCACCGCCTGGTTGCGAGCGCGCAGCACGCCCCGTGGCGAAGGTGCCGACACGGCGGCGAGGGAGGGGGCGGGGGCATCCAGCAACGGATCGTGGGCGGGGGGCTCGTCGGCCCAAGCGGCGGTCATCAACACCAGCGAACCCGCCAGCCCGTACATCAGGTGCTTCATAGCTCTGTCCCTAGATTCCAAGTGGTGCAGAGTCTAGGAGAGCGCTCGAACAATAGGAATCGGGTGTCGGAAAGATTCCGCACCCGATGACGAAGCATCACACCATCGCCAGGGACCGCTTGCGGGTGGGCGCCGGCCAGGCACGGTCGATCAATGCCAGGTCCTCGGCGTCCAGGCGCAGGGCGTGGGCGGCGGCGTTCTGCTCGATGTGCCGGGGCTCCGCCGCCTTGGGGATCACCATCACCCCGTCCTGGCGCAGGGCCCAGGCCAGGGCCACCTGAGCGGGGCTGGCGCCATGACGCCGTGCCACCTCCAGCAGCGCCGCATCCTTCAGCAGGGCCCCGCCCTGCCCCACCGGGCAGTAGGCCATGAGCGGCAGGCCCTCGGCCTGCTGGCGCGGCAGCAGGTCGAACTCGATGCCCCGCGCCTCGGGGTTGTAGAGCACCTGATTGGCGGCACAGCCGGGGGGCAGCGCGTCGAGGTCGGCGACGTCGAAGTTGGACACGCCCCAGCGGCGGATCAGCCCGCGCTCGCGCAACTGCTCGAAGGCGTCCACCGTCTCCTCCAGCGGGTGCTCGCCAGGCCAGTGCAGCAGGTACAGGTCGAGGTGGTCGGTGCCCAGGCGCCGCAGGCTGCGCTCGCAAGCCTGGGGGATGCCGCGGCGGCTGGCGTTCCAGGGGTACACCTTGCTGACCAGGAACACCTGGTCGCGACGCCCGGCGATGGCCTCGCCCACCACCGTTTCGGCGCCGCCCTCGGCGTACATCTCGGCGGTGTCGATCAGGCTCAGGCCCAGCTCCAGGCCCTGGCGCAGGGCGGCCACTTCGCGGGGGCGCTGGTCGGCGCGCTCGCCCATGTGCCAGGTGCCCTGGCCGATGGCGGGTACGCGGGTGCCGTCGGGGAAGGTGATTTCACGCATGGAGGGCGTCCTCGGGTTCGAAACGGATATCGTCGGCTGCCGCCAGGCGCAGCGGGTGCTGGGGCTGTATGAACTGTGCCCAGACCCAGTTGTGGTGCTCGACGATGGCCTCGGCGCGCTGGTGCGGGCGGTCCTTGGTGGTGTGACCGTCACGCACCAGGGTGACGCTGAAGCCCTCGCTGGTGGCGCGGCGGATGGAGGTATCGACGCAGAACTCGGTGGCGTAGCCCACCACCACCAGTTCGGTGATGCCGAGTGCTTGCAGGGTGGCCTTGAGCGGGGTCTCGAAGAAGGCATCGCAGGCGGTCTTGCGCAGCACCGGGTCGAGGGGGGCGCGCTCCAGGCCCGGGTGCAGTTGCCAACCGATGCAGCCGGGCTCCAGCTCGCTGCCCGCCTCACCGTCGTGCTGCACGTAGAGCACCGGGGCGCCGGCGCGGCGCGCGCGGTCGGCCAGGCGGTTGATGGTGGCGATCAGTTCGACGGCGCGCCACGGCTCCGGGTCGGCGAGGAACAGCCCCGCCTGCACGTCCACCACCAGCAATGCCTTGCTCATCGTCACTCCTTGTCGGTACGGGGATACAGGCTGGCGATAGTGCAGGCTGGTGCCAGACGGGTAAAGCCAGGCGTTCAGCCAGCGTCGTGGCGCAACTCCATCAACAGCGACAGCGGCATGCCGGTGTCCGGGTGGCAGGGTTCGCTCAGCCGCTCCAGCCGGTAGCCAGCCTCGGTCATCAGGCTGAACCAGCCCTGGACGGTGCGGAAGTACCAGGGCATCGGCTCGCGGAAGCCCTCGCCCAGGCCGGCAAAGGTCTCCAGGCGCCAACCATCCCGGTAGCCCTCGGGCCCGCAGGCGGTCATCGGGTGGACCGTCTGGATCACCAGGCGACCGTTGGGTTGGAGCAGGCGGGCCAGGGTCGCGAGGACCGGCTTGAGGTCCTCCTCCAGCAGGGAGAAGTTGCAGGCGATGACGTCGTAGTGGCCGTAGAGCCGGTAGTCCTGTTCGAGGCCTCGATAATCCTCCACCACGAACTGCCCGAAGCCCTTGCAGGCCGGGTCTTCCCGAGCGGCGTCGATCAGGTCCCAGGAGGCGTCCACGCCGACGAAGTCGACGCCCCGGTAGAACATCTCGCGGCACAGCCAGCCCTCCCCACAGCCCAGGTCGAGCAGGCGCCGGGGGGAGGACCGCATCAGGGCCTCGACCATGGCCGAGTCGGTGACCAACCGGCGGCTTTCGATGCGCCTGGTGCGGATGGCATCGACCCAGGCCTGGGCGTTGGCCCGCCAGCTGTCACGGATACGTTGGCTCGTCGAATCGGTCATCGCGCTCACTCCCGAAAAACGCGCCGAATGAAAGCACAGTGCGCCCCACCCTGCCCATGGTCGCCGGCCGATAGCAGCGCCCCGCCGTGCCGCCCTCCAGATACGCTGCGACGGACTAAGCTTGCAGCGAGAGCAGTCACCTGAGGCGGGTTCTCGGTCATGGGCGTTGCCTGGCAGTCCCACGTGTCATCGGCCCGGTTGTCTTCGCACAGCCTGGACCCGGTGGTCGCGCGCCGCCGGGCCCGCCGACTCAGCAACCGCATCGCCGCGTGGCTGTTCCTGCTGCTGGTGGCGGTGATCCTGGGGCTGCTGGTCCGCGAAGAAATGCGCCACGCCTGGCTGCAATCCCGCGAGATCAGCCGCTACGCCGCCACCCTGGACTACCGCCTGGGCGACGGCCCCAGCCCGGCCATCCTCTTCCCCCGCGACGGTCCCTTCGACAAGCGCCTGGGCTACGCCCACCTGCCAGCCATGCTGCAGCGCCTGGAGCAGCGCGGCTACGAGATCCACCAGCAGGTGCGCTTCTCCCCGGCGCTGCTGGCGTACACCGAACACGGGCTGTTCCCGCCCTACCGGGAGAAGGTCCAGGCCGGGCTGGACATCCGCGACTGCCGCAACCAACCGCTGTACAGCTTCCGCTACCCCCAGCAGCTCTACGGCGCCTTCGACGAGATCCCGCCGCTGCTGGTGAACAGCCTGCTGTTCATCGAGAACCGCCACCTGCTGGACGCCGCGCCCCTGGCCAACCCGGCGGTGGACTGGCCACGCTTCGCCAAGGCCGCCCTGACCCAGGCCGGCAGGGTGCTGGACATGCCCGGCCAGAGCGCCGGCGGCAGCACCCTGGCGACCCAGCAGGAGAAGTACCGCCACTCCCCTGCCGGGCTGACCCTTTCGGCCCGCGACAAGCTGCTGCAGATGGCTTCGGCCAGCGTGCGCGCCTACCAGGGCGGGCCGGAAACCCTGCCGGCGCGACGCCGCATCGTGCAGGACTACCTCAACAGCGTGCCGCTCTCCGCTGCGCCTGGTCACGGCGAGGTGCATGGCCTGGCCGATGGACTGCGGGTGTGGTTCGGCGCCGACTTCGAGCGCAGCAACCGCCTGCTGGGCCAGCCCCAGGACGAGCCCGGCGGCCTGGCCGAACGGGGCCTGGCCCTGCGCGAAGCGGTGGCGCTGATGATCGCCCAGCGACGTCCGTCCCATTACCTCGGGCGCGGCCGCGACGAGCTGGAAGCCCTCACCGACAGCCACCTGCGCCTGCTGGCTGGCGCCGGCGTGCTGCGGCCCGCCCTGCGGGACGCCGCCCTCGGCGCGCGGCTGGCCTTCCGAGACCTGAGCCAGGACCCTGCACTGGCACGGGTGGACGGCAACAAGGGCATCAGCCTGGCCCGCACCCGGCTGTCGAGCCTGCTGCAGATGCCCCTGTACGACCTCGACCGCCTCGACCTGGGCGCCCGCACCAGCCTCCAGGGCGAGCTGCAGCAGGCCGTCACCACCTACCTGCACGACCTCGCCGAACCCGCCTTCGCCCAACAGGCCGGGCTGCTCGGCGAGCGCATGCTGACGGCGGAGAAGACCCGCGACGTGCGCTACAGCTTCACCCTCTTCGAGCGCACTCCGGCGGGCAATCAGGTGCGTGTGCAGACCGACAACACCGACCAGCCGTTCGACATCAACGAAGGCAGCAAGCTGGAGCTGGGCTCCACCGCCAAGTTGCGGGTGCTGGCCACCTACCTGGAGTACATCGCCCGCTTGCACCAGCGCTACGCCGGGCTCGACATCAAGGCCCTGCGCGAGGTGAACGTGGACCCACAGGACGTGCTCAGCCGCTGGGCCCTGGACTACCTGGCCAGCCACCCGGACGCGCGCCTGGCGCCGATGCTCGACGCCGCCATGGAGCGCACCTATTCCGCCAGCCCGGCGGAGCGCTTCTTCACCGGCGGCGGGATGCACACCTTCGGCAACTTCCGCCGCGAGGACAACGGCCGCACCCCGACCCTGCGCGAGGCCCTGCGCGAATCCATCAACCTGCCCTTCGTGCGCCTGCTGCGCGACCTGGTGCGCCACGCCATCTACCGCCCCGACGGCGACAAGGCCGCCCTGCTGCGGGACGACCGCGACCCGCGCCGGCAGGGCTACCTGGACCTGTTCGTATCCCGCGAGAGCCAGACCTACCTGCTGCGCTTCTGGAACAAGTACAAGGGCAAGGACGCCGACGCCCGCATGGCCACCTTCCTCGACGGGCTGAACCCCTGGCCCGCCCGCCTGGCGGCGATCCACCGCTACCTGCAGCCCCAGGCCGACCGCGCCACCTTCGCCGCCTTCATGCGCGCGCGCCTGCCCGGCGAAGCCCTCGGCGACAAGCGCCTGGCGGAGCTCTACGACCGCTACGGGCCGGGCGCCTTCAACCTCAACGACCAGGGCTACATCGCCCGCGTCCACCCGCTGGAGCTGTGGCTGCTGGCCTACCTGCAAGGCCACCCGCAGGCGAGCTTCCGCGAGGCGGTCGAGGCCAGCGGCGAAGTGCGCCGCGAGGTCTATAGCTGGCTGTTCAAGTCCCAGCGCAAGAACGCCCGGGATTCACGCATCCGCACCATGCTGGAGGTGGAGGCCTTTCTCGACATCCACCAGCACTGGCGCCAGCTCGGCTACCCGTTCGACCACCTGGTGCCGTCGCTGGCCACCGCACTGGGCAGCTCCGGCGACCGCCCGGCAGCCCTGGCGGAGCTGATGGGAATCATCGTCAACGACGGCGTGCGCCTGCCGACGGTGCGCCTGGACGACCTGCACTTCGCTGCCGATACCCCCTACGAAACCCGGGTTCGGCACCAGGCCCATGGCGGCAAGCGGGTGATGCCCTCCGAAGTGGCCGCCACCCTGCGCGGGGCTCTCGCCCAAGTAGTGGACGGCGGCACGGCGCGCCGCCTGCAAGGCACCTTCCGCCTGCCCGATGGCCAGCCGCTGGTGATGGGTGGCAAGACCGGCACCGGCGACAACCGCCTGCAGACCTTCGGCCGGGGCGGCCAGGTGCTCGCCTCCCGGGCGCTGAACCGCACCGCGACCTTCGTGTTCTACCTGGGCCCACGCCACTTCGGCACGCTGACCGCTTACGTGGCCGGCGACGAAGCCTCGGGGTTCCGCTTCACGTCGGCGTTGCCGGTGCAGGTGATGAAGGGCATGGCGCCGTTGCTGCAGCCCTATCTGGAGCCCGGGCGTGCCACCTTGTGCCAGGCGCCGCTGACGGCGTTGGGGGTGAGGCAGTTGTAGAGAGCACCTCTAAAAACTACCTACGTTGTAATCGCGGCGTTAAAAACCGGCTCGTGCGCCAGTCCGATCAAAATGCTCATTTACACCACGTAAACTGCGCTTTTTCGCCTGTTTTGCCTTGCGCTGACTGTCTCGCCTACGTTTTTAGAGGTTCCCATTGGATGTCACGAAATCGGCAATCGCCTGATACGCCGAATCCCGGCGCAATAGAGGCAGCACAGCAGGGAGAGCCTTCTTGGTTTCTCTGTGTTACTACCAGCAGGGCAAAAGAAACAGGCAAGGGGGAGTGCTATTATCGATGGCCAACTAGGTCCCTGTGAGGTTTTGTCGCGCAATGGAAATCAAGCTTTCCGACAAAGATAAGAGACAGATCACGAGTCCGGATGATGTCTACGGTATCATGCAGCGTATTTTATTACGTGAAAACAAAATCGATCAGGAAAAAGAACACTTCTGGATCATCGGCCTAAACACTGCCGGGTACATTCTTTATATTGAACTGGTAAGTCTTGGGAGTGTAAGGGCAACGGTTATTGAGCCGATGAATGTATTCCGTATTGCAGTGATGAAAAATGCAACACGGGTGATTGCCATTCATAACCACCCCAGCGGTGTCGTCACCCCTTCGAATAACGATGAAGATGTCACGGACCGCCTGATTCAAGTCGGACGCATTCTGGATATCACCCTGGAAGACCATCTTATTATTACACCCACCACTTACTTGAGTTTCAAGGCCATCGGGCTCATGAATAAGCTTGAGGCAAGCCTTAAGTATGTACCCACCTATCAGGTGATCGAGCGTGTCAGAAAGGAAGAGAAAGCGACTGCCAAAGAAGCCATTAAAAACGCTAGAGATGCCATAAAAATTGAGCGCGAACAAAAAGATACATTAATCGTTGAGCTAATCAACAGGGGCACGCCCATTGACACCGTTGCAAAGATATTGGGGAAATCACCGAAATCCATAGAAAAACTCATCAAGAAAGAGCAGCAGTAATCCCCGCCACTCGCACATCTAAAGGTTGCTTAAGGAAAAGCCATGGCCACTTTAATCCCTACATTAAATAGCTGCTTATCTCGAATGACGCTTGGAGAGAAACGGCTTGCCCGTATCTTAGAGGCCAAGCTAGATGACGACTACTGGTGTTGGTATGACGTGCCTGTCGGAAATAAAAGCCTCCACCCTGACTTCATTATTCTTCATCCTGGTCGTGGGCTATTAATATTGGAGGTTAAAGACTGGAAAACAGAAACCATTACCGGCCTTGATAAAGAGTACGCAACGCTGATAACTGAGCGCGGCCTCGTCAAAGAAAAAAACCCCCTTAGGCAAGCCAGAAACCATATTTTCTCGATCACAAACCTATTAGAGAGAGACCCTCTGCTCGTTTTTTCAGGTGGGCACAGGCAAGGGAAATTGATGTTTCCTTATGCTTTCGGCGTTGTCTTAACAAATATCACACGGAAGCAGTTCGATGATGCTGAATTATCCGGAGCGATTCCTGAGCACTGTGTCATCTGTAAAGATGAAATGACAGAACGGGTTGATGCCGAACTTTTTCAACAGCGCTTGTGGGAGATGTTCCAGTATAAAATGCGTGGAACGATCAGTTTGCCGCAGATTGACCGTATCCGCTGGCACATTTTCCCAGAGATTCGTGTCCCCGAGCAGCGGGATCTATTTGCTAATGAGCATGACGATCCAATAGCAGAGCTTCCGGACATCCTGAAGATCATGGATATTCAGCAAGAGCAACTTGCCCGCAGTTTAGGGGAGGGCCACCGCATTATTCATGGCGTAGCCGGCTCAGGAAAAACCATGATATTGGGCTATAGAGCCCAATATTTGGCTCCCCTGGTCAAAAAGCCGATTCTTATTCTTTGCTTCAACCGTAAGCTGGCTGAAACATTAGAGCAAAGCATGAGCAGCAGAGGCTTAGGCGAGAAAATTCACGCCATGAATTTCCACCAATGGTGTTATCGCCAGCTTAATGCTTACGGTATCGACCTGCCAAAAAGCAAAAACGACAAGACCCCCGAGGGGAAAAAACAGTTTTATTCTGATTGTGTAGAGCTGGTTATCCGGAATGTGGATCGTGGGCTTATACCCGGCGGCCAATATGATGCGATCCTCATTGATGAGGGGCATGACTTTGAAGACTCATGGCTAAAATTAGTTCTTCAAATGATCAACCCAGAGAGTAACGCGCTACTTGTTCTCTACGACGACGCTCAGTCTATTTACCAGAAAAAGAAAAAAATCGTATTCTCGCAATTGGGCATTCAAGCCAGAGGGCGCACCACCATCCTCAAGCTGAACTACCGGAACACCATAGAGATCCTTACAGTAGCCAAAGCCTTTGCAGAAGAATTGCTACATCCAGATAATCAAGATGAAGACCAACCACCTGTCATAGAGCCTGTCGGAGCCGGGCTTCGCGGACCATTACCTCTATTGATCAGGCTGCCCACCCTTTATAAAGAGTATGAAAAGATAGCCGACATTTTGATAGAGCATCAGCAGGCTGGCATGCCTTGGCGAGACATGAGCATCATCTATCGCTGGAACTATATGGCCGAACAGATTAAAAATATCTGCCAAAAAAAAGCCATCCCAATCAAGAGCAACAAAGATCAAGATGGAGTTAGCTTACTTACCATGCATGCCAGCAAAGGATTGGAATTCCCACTTGTCTGTATCCCAGCAGTAGGAATGCCTGCCAAATACGAAGACTCACGTACAGAAGAAGCCAGACTACTTTATGTCGGAATGACCCGAGCCACTAAACACCTAGTCATGACTCACGGAGAGAAATCTCATTTCTCTGAAAAACTAGGAAAAATCATAGGCGTAATTAATATGCAAACGCATAGAGATCTTTGATCTAAGCTCTATCTATTAACATGGCAAACACATCAGGCACAGATGGATAATCTCCTCCATGAAAACAGATGCCTGCAAACTCAGTCCCCAAGGGGCACCTCTAAAAACGTGGGCGAGACGGTCAGCACAAGGCAAAAAAGGCGAAAGACACGGTAAATGAACATTTTGCGCACGAGCCTGTTCTTAACGTCGCGATGACAATTCAGGTGGTTTTTTGGGTTTCCTAAACCGCCTACCACCTATTCCCGCCCCTCGTCCTCATCCCCCCACCCCGCTGCCTGCTCCAGCAGGTCGGGGGCGAGGCTCTTGCTGGCGCGGGCGCCCAGCAGCTTGAGGTTCTCGGCGCGGGAAATGAGGTTGCCGCGCCCGTCCACCAGCTTGTTGCGGGCAGCGGCGTAGGCCTTGTCCAGTTGCTGCAGGCGGCTGCCCATCTCGTCCAGGTCCTGGATGAAAGCGACGAACTTGTCGTACAGCGCCCCGGCGCGCTCGGCGATCTCGCGGGCGTTCTGGGTCTGCCGTTCCTGGCGCCAGAGGCTGTCGATCACCCGCAGGGTGGCCAGCAGTGTGGTGGGGCTGACGATGACGATGTGCTGGTCGAAGGCTTCCTGGAACAGGCCGGGGTCGGCCTGCACGGCGGCGGCGAAGGCAGCTTCGATGGGGACGAAGAGCAGCACGAAGTCCAGGCTGTGGAGCCCTTCCAGGCGCTGGTAGTCCTTTACCGAGAGGCCCTTGAGGTGACCCCGCAGGGAGCCGACGTGGGCCTTGAGGGCCTGGAGGCGGGCGTTCTCGTCCTCGGCGGCGAGGTAGCTCTGGTAGGCGGTGAGGCTGACCTTGGCGTCCACCACCACCTGCTTGTCGCCGGGAAGCTGGATCAGCACGTCCGGCTGGAAGCGCTGGCCGTCGGGGCTGTTGAGGCTGACCTGGGTGCGGTACTCGCGGCCCTTCTCCAGGCCGGCGTGCTCCAGCACCCGCTCCAGCACCAGTTCGCCCCAGTTGCCCTGGGTCTTCTGACCCTTGAGGGCGCGGGTGAGGTTGGTGGCTTCGTCGCCGAGACGCTGGTTGAGCTGTTGCAGGCGCTCCAGTTCGCGGCCGAGGGAAAAGCGCTCGCGCGCCTCCTGTTGATAACTCTCCTCGACGCGCTTCTCGAAGGCCTGGATGCGCTCCTTGAGCGGGTCGAGCAACTGGCCGAGGCGCTGTTGGCTGGTTTCGGCGAAGCGCTGCTCGCGCTCGTCGAAGATGCGCCCGGCCAGTTCGGCGAACTGGGCTCGCAGGTCGTCGCGGGCGGCCTGCAGGTCGGCCAGGCGCTGGGCGTGGGCCTCCTGCTGCTCACGCAATTCGGCAGCCAGGGCGGCGCGTTCGCTGTCGAGGCGGCGCAACTCGGCGTCCTTGCTGGCGCGCTCGTCGTTCCAGCCGGCGACGGCTTCACGGGCGGCGCGGCGCTCCACGGCCAGCAGTTCGGACTCGCGGCGCAGGGCGGCCAGCTCGGCCTGCTGGTCGGCGTTGAACTGGTTCAGTTCGCGCACTTCCGCCCGGCAGTCCTCCAACTGGGCGGCGAGGCCGTCCTGGGCCAGTTGGGCAGTGGCCAGGCGCTCGTCCAGCACCAGGCGCTCGGCCTCCAGGGCAGTGACCCGGCGTTGCTGGCGCCAGGCCAGGCCGAGCAGCGGCGCGGCGGCCAGCAGCAGGCCAAGCAGCAGGTTGGGCAGATCGAGTGGCATGGAGGGCTCCGCGGCAGGGTGCCGGGCAGTATACCCAGCGCCTTTGGGGCGGTCAGGCCTGGGGCAGGCGGGTCAGCAGGCGGCTGGCCTCGTGGGAACCCTGGGCGGCGGCCTGTTCCAGCCAGTGGCGGGCCTGCTGCAGTTCCTGGGTACGCGGCTGGGTGTAGAGGCGCCCCAGTTCGAGCTGGGCGCGGCGGTCGCCGGCACGGGCGGCCTGACGCAGCAGGTCGAGGCCGATGCGGCGGTCGCGGGTGTTGCCACAGTCCCGGCAGAGCATCTGCCCGAGGCGGCTCTGGGCGGCGACCACGCCCTCACGGGCGGGCTGCTTGAGCAGGCGGCCGGCGATGCGCTTGACGCTGTCGGCCTGGCTCAGGCGCGGGCTGTCCAGCAGCCACAGGGCGACGCGCAGCGGCAGGCGCTGGTCATCAGTGCGGGAAGGGTCGACGGCGGGAGTGCGAAACTTCATTGAAAGGCAGGGGAAGCCGAGAAGGCGCGCCACTCTACTCCTTTTTTCCCACAGGTAAAGACTTGCCAATATCCACAGTCGGCGTTCTAGAGGGCCGCCTTGGGACAATCCACAGAAGCTGTGGATAACTTTGTGAAAAACGTGCTCACACTTCTTCCGGAGCCTGATGGAATGGGCGCTCCAGACAAATTGGCGATTTTTTCACCAGTTGAAAAAGTCCTTATTTTTCATTGTTTTAGATTGACAAGACGAAAAATCAAATGGTTGCGCGCGTTTTTGACTGCCAAATGACAGGGTGCTTCGCGAGTGTGCACAACTGCGTTCACGACCCCGCGCGAACGCCCTGTTTCAGGGCGTTTGGCGGGAGTCTGGAGGGCCCACTTCGGGTCACGCCGGCTGGGGGATGACGCCGTCCACCAGGAAGGCTTCGCGGCGGAACAGGCGGGGCTGGTCCGGCGCCTGGGCGTGCTTGTAGGCGACGTAGTCGGCGGTGGTTTCGCAGAACCAGGGGGTGAGGTTGCGCGGGCGCCGTTCGGTGAAGGCGTCGGGGGTGAACAGGGCGATGTTCAGCCCCTGCTGCGGGCAGCGGGCGGAACGGTATTCGAAGGCTTCGACCCCGGCGGCGCGCATGGCAGCCCCCAGGGCCTGGGTGGCGCGGTAGTCGCGGCGATCGAGCAGCGCCGGGTAGGCATCGAACGGCGGGTTCTGCAGGCTCACGCCGCGCTCCACCTGGAAGCGTGCCTCGAAGGAAGCGTGCTCCGAGAGGATGCGCCCGCTGGGCGGTGGGGTGGCCATGCCGCTCCACAGCACGAAGCGGTAGAAGGCGCCTTCGGCCATGGCCGTCTCCAGGCGCGCGGCGGCGTAGAACAGGCTGGGCTCGTGCACCGTGCCGAAGCGCGAGCCCCAGCGCAGCGGCGGGTAGCGGAACGGGGTCTTGAGCAGGTAGTGCAGCGGTTCGGCGCTGCGCGGCAGAGGCGGTTTGCTGGTCTCGATCAGTTCTTCCAGCAGGGCCTGTTCGGCAAGGTTGTCCACCAGTTGCAGGGTCGCCACCTGCTCCTGGCTCTCCACCAGACGCACCACGCGCCCGCGCAGGGGGGCGATGTGGCGTTCGCCGTCGCATGCGCTCCAGATGTCCATTTCCATGCGCTTGAATCCTCAGACCTTGCCGCGAATGGCGTCGAGGTACTCCACCACCCGCACCAGCCCCTGCACCTGCCCCATCAGCTCCAGGGGCACACCACCGAGGTGACGGTTCTCAGTGCGCAGGAAGTGGCGCATGTCCTCGAGATTGCCGCCGAACAGCGCGAACAGGGCGCGGTAGATGCGGATCACCAGCAGCGCCAGTTCACCGGTCTTGCTCTGCGGGCGGATGCTGCCGGCGTCGGCCCAGCGGGTGACGACGGTGCGGTGGACGCCGACGATGTCGGCCAGTTGCTGGCGGGTCAGCCCCAGTTGCTCGCGGGTGTTGAGCAGGGCCTTGGCCAGGACGGCGTCGGGATCGAGGTGGGGGCGGGTCAGCGCGCTCATGGCATTCCTCCGTGCGATAGCATCAATATACATCACCAATGCTGCTTTATCACACACTGCGACTGCCTGCGGGCGGATCGACAGCCAGGCGCCAGGACGTAGAATGGCCCACCCACGCGAACCGGACCGACCATGGACAAAGCCCACCTGCTCCGCCTCATCCTCGACCGCCTGGCCGACGACCTGCAGCTGCTGCAACGGGCGGCCCAGACCGCCTACGAGACGGCGACCCACGAGGAGAACATCGCCGAGAACAAGTACGACACCCTCGGCCTGGAGGCGTCCTACCTGGCCACCGGGCAGGCCCGCCGCGCGGCGGAGATCCGCCAGGCGATAGGCCTGTACGAGGCGCTGGTGCTGCGGCCCTACGACCCGGAGCGCGGCATCGCCCTGGGTGCGCTGGTGTGCCTGGGGGACGAACAGGGCGGCGAGCGCTGGCTGTTCCTCGGCCCGGAGGCGGCCGGCCTGCAGGTCCAGGCCGAGGGTGCCGAGGTGACCGTGATCACCCCGCGCGCGCCCCTGGGCCAGGCCCTGCTGGGCAAGCGCGAGGGTGACGAGGTGGTGGTCGCCCCCGCGGGCGCGCCCCAGGTGTACGAGGTGCTGCAGGTGGCCTGAGTGGCTAGCCTTGCGCCCATCCAGAAGGAGATCGACATGACCCGCCGCACCCGCCCGCCCCTGCGTATCGCCTATTCCCCGCTGCAACTGGTGCTGTGCATCGCACTGGGCATCTGGCTCGGCGCGGTCGCCGTGGTGGCCACTGCGTGGCTCGGCTACCAGGCGGTGGTGGCCCAGGCCTGGAGCCAGGCGCCGGGGCGTGCCGCCCTCCCCTCCATTCCGCCAGCCGATGCACCGGCGCCCCAGGCGGACAAGGGCAGCGAGATGTTCCAGCACTACCAGGAGCGGCTGGACGCCGCCCAGCAGCGCGACAACGAACGGGCGGAGGCCCGTGACCGCGCGCAGAGCCCGCAATGCCAGTTCTGGCGCGAGCAGCAGCGCAACGCGCCGACGGAGAAGGCCCGGCAGAACGTCGAACGCTTCTGCCAGTAGCGCGCCCGACCAAGCGACCTGCACTTTCCGCCCATCGGGCTGCCCAACCCTGCATGGGGTGGCCTGGCGCCATCCGACGAATGCCCTGTCACCTGCCGACCGGAGGCCATGCCCCGACACACCCGGCGAAGCGGCGCGGACTAGACTTTCCAGCAGGCGCCCACACGCGGGTGCCAAGGCGGTTGTTATGAGTCCTGAAGGCTTTATCGTGCTGTTGGTCCTGGGCTGGCTGCTGGTCGCAGTGGCCATGTTGTGGGGCATGTTGCGCCTCACCCATCACCACCACCATCCCACCACCCGAGCGCCACGCCAGGCGGCCCAACCACGCAAGCCCGGCAAGCCTGGCAAGCGGCGCCAGCTTCTGCACTGACCCCGTGCGGCCCTGGGCATCCCTGGCTCAGGGCCGGCGGAAGCTGTGGGTCACCACGCCGCGAACCCGCCACGCCTCGCCTGGTGCGAGCGTCACCGGCGAGTAACCCTCGCTGGCGGCGCGCAGCACCTGCTGGCCGCTTTCCAGGCACAGCCGGCGGATGCAGAAGTCCCCTTCGATCACCACCACCACCACCAGGCTGCCGTCACCCGGCTGCAAGGAGCGGTCGGCCATGAGGATGTCCCCGGCGTACAGGCCGATGGCGCTCATGCTGTCGTCCTCCAGGCGCAGGCTGAAAGTCTGTGGGATATCGACACCAAGCAGGTCGTCCAGCGGCGCGCTGCGCGCCAGGTGCAGGCGGACCGGCTGCTGGGCGCCCTGGTCAAGGGCGAGGGTGTAGAGCGGCAGGGTGGCGTACGAGGGGCCGAGGCGGCCGATGATGCGGACAGTCCCCATGGCGGATTCTCCGAATACTGTTCATACATACAGTATTTCGAGAAAGGAAACGTCGTCAACCGGGAGAAGCCCTTGCGCCGAGGCCACCGGCGCAAGGGAACAGCGGGGATCAGCGCACGTAGTCCGAACCCCAGCGGTCGCTCTGGCGAACGCTCTGGGAGCGCAGCAGGGCCTTGCCGCCGCCAGCGGCCTTCGCAGCGGCGATCTCGTCGTCGATCACCTTGGTGGAGATGGACAGCCAGCTGGTGACGAAGGCCATGGCGTCGGCGTGCAATTCCAGGGCCTCAAGGCTGATGTTGGCGGTGCTGTCGCAGGCGTTGTGGTAGCACGGATCGAACGGCTTGCCGGCAGCACCACCGTACTTCTGCGCCTGCTCGGGGGTCTTGATGTCCTCGGCGCCGGTGAACAGGCCGCCGAAGGGAATGCCGTCCTCGAAGAACTTCGCATAGTCGGAGCGGAAATCGATCTCGGTGCCTTCACTGGCCTGGTTGCGCAGCTTGAAGTAGGCCTCGAACAGGCGCTCGATGGCGCCGGAGCCGGGCGGGCCCTGCAGGCCGAAGGACGAGCCGTCACCGTCGTAGATCTGGTTGGCGTAGTTGGGCGAACCGATCATGTCGAAGTTGAGATAGGCCTTGATCTTCTTCTTCTCCTCGGCGGTGAGGTTGTTCACGTAGTAGGTCGAGCCCACCAGCCCGGCCTCCTCAGCGCCCCACCAGGCGAAACGCACCTTGTTCAGCGGGTAGGCCTTGCGCAGCAGCACGGCCATTTCCAGCAAGGCGGCGCTGCCGGAGCCGTTGTCGTTGATGCCCGGGCCTTCGAACACCGAGTCCAGGTGGGCGCCGGCCATCACCACATTGTTCGGGTTGCCGTAGCGGGTCTCGGCGACCACGTTGTAGGTCTGGGTCTTCTCGCGCACCACGTCCACCACCATGCGCAGTTGCAGGCCCGGGGTCTGCGACCAGGCCACGCCGTTGTCGTAGGTGGCGAACATCACCGGCACGCCGCCTTCGTAGCCGTCGCCGAGGGTGACGTTCTCCAGGCCCTTGCGCTCGTCGGTATTGCCCTGGTTGAAGATGATCACGCCCGCTGCCCCGGCGGCGGCAGCGTTCTCTGCCTTGACTTCGAAGCTGCAGGTGCCGCGCTGGACCAGGGCGATGGCACCGCTGGGAAAGTTGGCGAAGTCTTCCGACTCGCAGCCGCTGCTGCTGGTGTTGCCGGCGCCCAGGGCCAGGTCCACCGGCACCACCGGGGCGCTGATGTCACCGGCCTCGGTCTGGGAGAGGTAGTTGAAGTCGGTCTCCCACACGTAGCTGCCCGGGGCGGGCGCCACGGCGCTCAGGGTGCCCGGCCCCTTGGGGTAGAAGGCGGTGAAGGGGAACGGCTGCACCGTGACCTTGTAGCCGGCCTTCTGCAGGGTGCGCTTCACGTAGTCGATGGAAGCCTGGTAGCCCGGTCGGCCGGCCGCGCGATTGCCCTCGTTGAGGCTGGCGATGTCTTCCAGGGCCTGCAGCCGTGCGAACACGTTGCGTGCCTGCATGCAGCGCGGCAGCCCCAGGGGCGTGCCCACCAGGAGCGGCGAGTTGCAGATGGCGGCATTGGGCTTGCCGGGGCTCCAGTATTCCTTGAACTGCTCGGCTTCCGAGCCAGGGCCCGCCAGGGCGGCGGTGGAGAGGGCGAATGCGAGTGAACCGGCAACACGTTTGACGTTGTTCTTCATGTTGACTCCAATCCATTTGAAGTGGCTTTAGGCAGGCCTGGGAATGGCGCAATGCCATTGTCCGTACGGCATCCTTCGGACGGCCTCGAACCTAGACTGGACGGTGTAGCCGGGGTTCTCCGGGAGAGTGGCCGGTTTAGTGAAATCTGTCGCTTTTTTGATACAAAAAGGCGCAAAGGGCCTTAAACGACAACGAAACGCCGATTATTTGCCAGCAATCTGCCAGCAATTTGACACCTGCATTCCGCATCAAGGCCCGGCACCCACACTCCGCCTCAACCCAGCCGCACGGACAACTCCACGTCGCCGCCAAAAGGCACCGACAGGTAGCCATTACCGGGCGCGCGGACGCGAGCCAGGTACTCAGGGCTGTGGTCGGCGTTGTCGGCAATCACCAGCGCCCCCACCCGCAGGTGTGGCTCCACCAGCGCCAGCACCTCGGGGTACAGCGCCTTGGCACCGTCCAGCAGGAGCAGGTCGACCGACTCGGGCAGGCCCGTGCGCAGGGTCTGCAGGGCATCACCCCGGCGGATCTCCACCAGGTCCAGCAGGCCGCCGACCTCCAGGTTGCCCCGCGCCCGCGCCACCTTGCCGGGCTCGAACTCGCAGGTGATCAACCGGCCGCCGCCGTTGTCCCGCAGGGCGGCCGCCAAGTGCAGGGTGGAGATACCGAACGAGGTGCCGAACTCGACGATCTGCCGGGCGCCGCTGCTGCGGGCCAGCATGTACAGCAGGCGCCCGGTCTCCCGCGAGACCGGCAGCGGCAGGTCGCGCAACTGGGCATACAGCTCCAGGTAGTCGGTCTTGCTGTGCATGAGCCGGGCCAGGGCCGCGCCGTCCAGCCCGGCCAGGGCGGGATGGTCGTCGACGGACAGGTCGTCGGCCTGCTGGAACAGGCTGTCCAGCAGGGAAGCAAGGGGGGCGGTGGTGAGGGTGGTCATGGCGACTCCGTGGGTCAGGTTGAGCGCTGTGTTGCGCCTGAATAGAATGCGACGATTTCGTCACATTCACCCATTCGCATTCCGCCGAGCCCTCATGCCCGAACGCCGAAACCCGCGCATCGCCACGCGCAAGGAGCCCCAGCAGGCCCGTTCCACCGAGTTGGTGGCGAGCATCCTCGACGCTGCTATTCAGGTTTTGCAGAAGGAGGGCGCAGCGCGCTTCACCACCGCTCGGGTCGCCGAACGTGCCGGGGTGAGCATCGGCTCGCTGTACCAGTACTTCCCCAACAAGGCGGCCATCCTGTTCCGCCTGCAGAGTGACGAATGGCAGCGCACCACCGACCTGCTGCGGCAGATCCTCGAAGACCGCGACCGCCCTCCGCTGGCCCGCCTGCGCTATCTGGTGCAGGCCTTCGTCCAGTCGGAATGCGAAGAGGCGGACATGCGCACCGCCCTCAACGACGCCGCCCCGCTCTACCGCGACGCACCGGAAGCCAGGGAGGCCAAGGCCTACGCCAGACGGTTGTTTCTCGCCTTCGTCGAAGAAGCCCTGCCGGCCGCTACCGATGAGCAACGCGCCCTCGCCTGCCAGTTGCTCACCACTACCCTCGGCGCCGTGGGCAAGAACTTCTCCGAACAGCCCCGCACGGCCGAAGCCATCCATGCCTTCTCCGAAGCGCTGGCGGACATGCTCTGTGCGTACCTGCGGGGGTTGGGGGCGGAGTGATCGGCCGTTATGTCTCGGACGGGCTGTTTACGTGCGCCCAGCCTCCACCCCTTCGCCGCTGTCTGGTTGCGTCGAAACAAGCACTCTAGAGAGGCTGGGTAGGTTTTGGCCTTTCCCGGTAAAACTCGGCGCACCGCGCTACCATTCCCGACCGCCCCTCGACTACCAGCAGGAAGCTCATGAGCAGCACCCCGGACATCATCCTTCACACCTCCCCGGTAGCCGATTCAGACCTGGACTTCGTTTTCACCTTCGAGCGGCGTCAGGTGGTGGATCGGGTCATTCGCTTGCAGGCGGGCCAGCCGGTGGAGAGCGCCGATCCCTTCATCGACGACTGGTCCCCGGCCGAACGCCAGGAGGTGAAGGACACGCTGCGGGCCGCACTGGCCAACGGCGGCATGGTCTGCCTGGCGACCTGTAAGGGGCGGATCGTCGGCTTCGCCTGTGTGGACGGCGCGCCTGTCGATCCCGGCGGGCGCTACCACCCGCTGAAGGAGTTCCACGTCGAGACCGGCGAGCGTGGTCGGGGCATCGGGCGCCGGCTGTTTGCCCGCTGCCTTGAAGAGGCTCGTCGCAAGGGCTTCCAGCGCCTGTACGTCTCTTCCCACTCGGCACGGGAGACGGTGCTGTTCTACCAGCGTCAGGGTTGCGTGGATGCGCAGTGGTTGTGGCCGGAGCAGGTGGAGCGGGAGCCGTTCGACTATCCGATGGAGTACGAGGTGGGGCGATGAGCAACGCAGGGGTGGGCAGGCCTGCCCTGTAGTCCTGCGTAGGGGTGGGCAGATGAGGGTCAAGCTGGTTACCGAGTTCTGCTGATGTTTTTTGTTTCGCCTTCCCAGGCGAGTCACTTTTCTCAATCGCCCAGAAAAGTAACCAAAAGGGCTCGCCCCTGCATCCGGGTCCCGCTTCGCGGGACTTCCCTCGCTCCGTCGCCGCTACGGGGGCCGGCGCGATGGGCCATCCATGGCCTGGCGCGCCTCTCGCGGCATCCATGCCGCTCGTCCCCCTGCGCAACGACTGCGCTCGGCCTTCTGAAGGGGCAGTTTCCCTGCCCCACCTTCTCGACCAAGCACACGTCCAGCGTGCGCTGACTACATTGCGCACATGTCTTCTTTCAAGGGGGTGAAGGCTGACTCAATGAATGAGTCCGGCAGTTCATGGCTACTCAGAACGTTGCCGTCTCAAAATTTGATGCCAATAGAGGCTGTCTCTTCCCAGCTCGCTTTGTAGCCCGCCTCAGACAGCTCTTGCAGCACATCCCCCATGAGGCGAGACAGGTCAATCCCTGAAAGTCCGAAGTTCAATCCCAGGTCTCCGACATCGACCGTCACCCCGTCATGACCCAGCCTGACGGCACGCGCGATGGCCTCAATCGCTCTCCTACGAATCTCATCCGGCAATCCCGCTCTCGCCATCAGCGCCAATTCCCTTGCTCTGGCGGCAGGCATCAACTTCTCGGTAGCGGACTCGCCAAGAAAACTGGCTTCGATGCGGGCAACCAGCTCGGCATTCAGTGATCGGCCTGAAGTCTTGGCTGCCTGCTCCACCTGGGCGCGCAGCTGGACAGGCATTCTTAGTTTGAATTGGGGGTCTTCTCTGCTCATTCGCGGGAGAATGGACCACCGTGGTATTGACAGCAATGGAACCACCGTGATCCCATCCCAACACAGATAAACCACCGTGATCCCTTTAGGCATAATCGGAGTCAACTCATGCATCCCAAAGACTTCTTTGCGGCTCCCCTGGCCGCCCTTGGAAAGCGCGCAAGTCTATTCGGCGTTTGGGAGTCCGGAGGGGAAGAGAAATGAACAACGAGTCCTTGGATACCGTCAGAGCCCTGGCAAACCTGGGGCAGACGGTGGTGATGGAGTTGCACTGGGAAGAAGTGCCGCGTCCGCTGTTCTGCTGCTACCACATCGTGGGTGTGGTGGTTCCGGTGGAGGGGGTTTGCGAGGAGGGCTACTTCCTAGTGAAGGACGCGCTGGCGCCGGGGCCGTTTCCGGATGAGCTGTTCTGGTCGGACATCCGCCGGATGAAGGTGCTGGTGCAGCGCCCCCTGCCAGCGCCAGGAGCGCGCGGGTATGCCTGAATGCACGAAGCCCCTGGCTCTCGCGGGCCAGGGGGCCTTGCTGGGCATGGGGTCGGGTTGCCGACGGCTGACCCAGGGCTCTGCGATACTGGCCTGCGGTATCCGGTGCTAAGATTCTTTGGCAATTTTTGCCAAAGGGTGAACGCGATGAGCACCATGAACATTTCCCTGCCCGACAGCCTCAAGAGCTTCGTCGACGAACAGGTCAGCCAGCGCGGCTACGGCACCAGCAGTGAGTACGTGCGCGAGCTGATCCGCAGGGACCAGGATCGTCAGCGCCTGCGCAACCTGCTCCTGGAGGGCGCCTCGTCATCCCCTGCCACTCCGGCTGACGACACCTACTTCGAAGCACTGCGCAACCGGGTCCGGAATGCCAAGGCATGAAGGCCAAGCCCATCATCCCCCGTGCACGGGCCAACCAGGATATCGACGACGCCATCAGCTACTACCTCAGCGAAGGCGCCGAGCAGGCGGCACTCGGCTTCATCGACGCGCTGGAGAGAACGTACAAGCGCATCGGTCGCCATCCCGAGGCGGGCTCATCGCGGTACGCCCATGAACTCGACCTGCCGGGGCTGCGCTCATGGGCGCTGGGGCGCTATCCCTATCTGGTGTTCTATCTGGAGCGCGAGGACCACATCGATGTGTGGCGCGTCCTGCACAGCCATCGGGATCTACCAGCCTGGATGCAGTCGGGCGACTGAAAGCACGGGCGCGGAAAGCACAAAGCCCCTGGCTCTCTCGAACCAGGGGCTTTGCTGTGTATGGCGGGAAGATAGGGACTCTCAGAATACGACATGCAACCCCTGAAGCCATTGATTTACAAGACTTCAAACACCTAGAGTAGTGACATTGAGTAGTGAAGTCAGGGTGTTGGATATGGCCAAAAAATATGAGCACGACCACCTGTATCAGAAGCCAGGAGAGTCGACATGGTACGTACGCCTAGTCGTGCCTGCGGATGTTCGCCCTGCTTTCGGCAACCGCCGTACCCTCACTAAAACTACAGGCACCAGCAACAAAGCCGAGGCTATGGTGGCTCGCCTCCCGATCCTCGCCTTGTGGAAGCAGCAGATACAGGAAGCAAGGAACTGGAAATCAGAAACAGGAGATGAGTGGCGACAACAAGCCGCTGATGCAGGTGAGCGCCTAAAAGCTTCACGTGCGCATGCTGCACAAAAGATTTACTCCTCTAGCATGGATGAGTCCTCGACATACGACTTGTCTTGGCTTGAAGAACTGCCCGGAATTGCTCAAGAGCTTGTAGATGCTGGCAGAGCCGATCTGGCAAACCGACTTGCCCTGTACGCGGAAAGATTTGTGGAAGGACTGGAGAGGAGGATGTCTCCAGAGGAAGGGATGAGCCTTGCCAATGAGTTTGCAGTGCTCATATCTGAAGTGAGTGCTCAAGTGACCGCTGAAGAGTATGAATTGACGGCAAACGAGCACGCCACAGCCCTGACTATTGTCCGCGACCCCAAGTCCTATAAGCCCAGAAGCCCTATTACCAAAGGCATGCTTGATAGCTGGGCTACTCATCTGGAAACACAGATTAAGACAGCCAAAACCCGCGACCGCCATAAGCGATCAATGCAGCGTTTCAGTGACTATCTGACGAAGGAAGGACTTCCCCTCACCTTCGATACAGTCCATAGCTTCCTTGATTCACTTCCTCCAGCGAAACAGACGAGAGCCAATTACTTGTGGTCAGGTAGGTCTTTCTGGAAATGGGCCAATAAATATCAACCAGTCTTCAGGGATCAATACGGGAACGCTTCATGTCCTTTTGACGGCCACGAATTGCCGAAGGTAGGGGAAGCCGCAGGTATCGAGCGACAAGCTTACACCAAAGCAGAAATAGAACGACTACACCGAAAAGCATCTGAATCCGATATTCAGCTTGCCCACCTCATTCAGTTCGGGGCCTACACAGGGGCCAGACTTGAAGAGATAGGGCGTATACGACCTGAAGACACAATATTTGACAGCAACGGGGAACCAGTAGGATTCAAGGTGCCCGAGTCGAAAACTGACGCAGGGGTTAGGGACGTTCCTCTACACCCCGCACTCGTACCATTGTTCAAAGAACTTTCAGCCAGAGCGGCTGAAAATGATGGCTACCTCTTCCCTGGTGGAAAAAATAAATACGGCAATCGGTTGGACTACCTCAGCAAGCGATTCGGGCGACTGAGGACGGCGGAAGGCTTTGGAAAAAAACACGTATTCCACAGCCTGCGACATTCATTCACAACGCTGTTGCATCAAGCCGGTGTAAGCATCGAAGTTCTGCCCTACATCACTGGGCATGAAACAGGATCCTTCACTTTAGCGCAATACTCCAAAGGGCCGAGCTTTGAACAAAAGAAACAAGCGGTCTCCCTGCTTAGTTTCAATTTCAGCAAGTAGAGAAATCACTTTACAGTTCGTCGGATAGCTGAAAATAAATATATAAGCCAAAGCCGCATATTTACTGGCTTACAGCTTTACGAGCAACTTTCAGATAGCTTTTATTTATGCAGAAGCTTGACTTTAATAGAGAAAATCTGTATAATAGGTTGCATAGGTAGAAGAAATATTTGGGCCTCGTTAACCCCCTCCTTCCGCTTTTCTAAGCACCTTCCTTATTGTTTTAGGTAGCCCGTCTACCAACCTCATTTGCTCCCACAGAGGGCAAAGATTCACAGTCCTCAAGCTGTGTTTCAAAGCAAGTGCTACCTCACTTGTCCACGCTGGTTTATCGGCAATGACTATTAGCTTGACTAAAAGTCTATAGGCCGCTTTAGCCCATCCCAGGGCTTTAGTGGCCTTTTTTATTCCCTAAGTTTTTACAATTTAAATTATCCATTCAAAAGGAGATTTTACTGTGCCTGACGAAAACGAAAGACTGTGCTTGTGGTGCTCAAAACGCTTCACATACACCTACCCCAACAGAATGCTTTGCTCTCAGAAATGTCATTGCGACTTTCATAGATTTAGAGTGAAAGACTACAGCGGATTATCACCACTGGAGTTTAAGAATCTGATCGTTGAGATGCTGAAGCAGCACCAGCATCCGAACAAAAACCATCCCATCAACACAACGAATGAAGATGCAATAGGCACCATAGAAAATTACGAAAAGACCATAAAGGAGAAACTGAAAAATGAATGACACATTCAAAAGCAAACAAGCCACCGTGAAGCTAAATCGCCAAACAACAATGAAACTGTCTGCCATAGCCGAGCATTACGGTAACGAGAACCTTCTTCACCAGCTCAATCTAATTGTTGATTCGTTGTTTAAGGCCCTGAAACTTGGCGATTAAGATATGCGATTAAAACTTAACGAACGGTCTCAAAACGAGCTATTAGCAATCATGGAAAGCATTGGTGAGAAATCCCCTTCATACTTCATCCAGAAGTTAATCAGCGAGCACTATAAACAAATGAAAAACCCAGAACGAGAGGTTATTAATGAACAACAAGAGTACAAAATCCACTAAGAGAAAGCGCACCTGTCACCATTGCAAGTCCAAGTACACCCCTTCACGTACAGATCAAAAGTATTGCTCTGATACCTGCCGGTATTCTGCCAGGACAGAAAAGCAGTCTAAAACCAATCAAAAGAAGATTGAACGTAGAGTTTCCCGGCTGCGGCGTACTGGCTTTGGTCAGTATCTTGTCAGAGAGTGTATGCGTGCCGGTAGCGTCCAGATTCTTACAGGTCACACACCAGACACCTTGCACGAATTAGATAATCTCCGTACATCATGCTTTATTTCTAACGGTGTTTCTCTTTCAGGTGAGTTACACAAAGCATATGAACTGTCGCATATCTGCCCCGTAAACGGCCATAGCATCGTTGGCCTGCTCCACCCTCATAATCTGGTTATTGCGTCTAAATCGTTCAACAGAGAGCGTGGAAAGCGGTATATGGGTGGTGGTAAATGGGTTGAACGGAAATCTCTAAGCCCACAATGGCAGGTAGATACAGAAACCGCCGTCAGCCAGGTATACACAAAGATTGAGCGGTTCTTGGGTCAGACACTCAAAGATTACCTAAACGAGCACAACCCCAAGCTTTCGTATAAGCACCGCTTGATTAACAAAATTATCAAACACTCCTTTACCTCTCAGTGCTTTAGCAGCAAAGAAGAAAGAAGGACTTGGGAAGACAAAGCCCGCCGCACGCTGTCAAACCTCAGCGCTGAAGAGTTAGAACAAAAAGTGATTGAGCGTAATTTGTCTGTATCGAGCTTCAATCGCAGTACAGTCCGTTACCTGCCTTTGATGATGAGTGAGGTTGAACGCTTCCAGAGCTATGGCGTCACCATTGACCCCACATTCAACGCATTCGCTGAATACCTGTACAAATTAGATTTTGAAGGTTGGACAGGTGATTACATTCTGGAGGTTGACTCTAACGATATTCAAGAAAATGAATGGGCGGCACCAAGCATTCAATATTGGATGGCTGAACAGCTCTGCTCCCTTCTACATAAAGAGAAACCCGAACATACTTTTAACGGCAAGCACTATACAGAATGCTTTAACCTCCCTGAGTATGTAAGTAGATGTTGGCAACCAAATCATCGCATTGAAGAGTGGAAACTTGCTCAGCACGGCAGGCCACCAGAGCCACCCACACCACCCAAACCCATTTACTCGGTGAGTATCGATGATAATGTGTTGCTTCCTTGGGAAGAGCCGGACTATATCTCAGACCCGCTACCTATAAAACAAGTGAGCCTTGAAAGCATTGATTGTCCATTTTAGACAATCACCACTCTACGTAGTAGTTAAGCAATTCATCCGTATAATTCTTTAATTATGCCCTACAGCCTTAGTCTCATAAGGCTTTCACGCTTAACTTAATTACATCAAACCAATACATAACCAGAATTTGTATCATCAGATACAAACAACGGACAGCCATTGTCCGACTTTCAATAAAACCACGAGGTAAACAACAAATGAAACAAGAAACTAAACAACACTTCACCCAACCAATGCAGTTCTGTCAATCAGAGCTTGATAGTCGTAAAGAGAAGACTAAGCAGCGTATTTTGAATGGTTACTATAACAACCGGGAATGGGTATATCCGGCAGTAAACCACCTTGTCTTTCCTAGCTATGACACGCTAATCGCAGGTGTAATTGAGCAAACCAAAGCAGGTAACGAGCTGTTCACTGGAAGCATTCTCAGAATGCCAATCCCCGGATTTTTTGAAGTAATGTTCTACAAACCACAAAATGAAATTGATGCTCTTCTTGGAGCTGAATATCAGAAAGTAGAACAGGACTACAAAGACGAGATTGAAGCTGATGTTAAACAGAAGACAGAACTTCTCGCCTCTCAGCTATACGAACAGCAACAGGCTAAAGCCCGCAAGCAAGCTGAAGAAAAAGAACGCAAAGAGAGAGAACAAGCTCTGAAAGAAGCAGAAGAATATGTCGCCTCTCTGATTAAGGACTCCAAATAATATGTATATTGATATTGAACTCTCAAAAGCGGCTGTAAGAAAGATTCTGCTGGCTAAATATCCAAATGCTGAATATCCAGAGGAGAAGCCAGCAATGGCTTTTCCCGAGGCAAGCCTTCCACGTAACCCACTAAAGCCTCAAAGAGTAGGCCCAATTATTACGCCAGAGACACAAGCCAAGCTAGATAAGCTGGAAGCAGCTAAAGCTCAAGTGGCACAACTAACAAAAGCCCAAGCCGAGACAAAGAAACAGCTTGATGCTCTTGCCACTAGGATAGCAACTCTTAAAAAGAAGATGGGCATTAAGAAACGTAGCCCAGAGGCAGAAGCCGCCTATCAATCAAACCTTCCCATGTTCCGCCGTCTTGGCGTCCTGGCCTAACAAAAACAACAATAAGGAAAATAACAAATGAACAATGACAAAAGCATCCAACGCACCACAGAAATCCTGAAACAACGCTACCAGCCAGAGCTTTATGCGAAGGAACAGGAAGAGAAACAGAAAAAGCTAGCTGAAACCTTAGCCTTTATTGACGGAGTGCTGGCAGCGTATGAACTTGAGAAGAGTCGTAAAGATTCAGAAATCTTGTTTGTCACTGACCCCACTCACCCCAAAGGTTTCCGACCGAGCAAATAAGCGCGTGAAACATTGGAATTATGTTCCACAAAATAGGGGTATCATTGATACCCCTTTCTTTTCAACACCTGATGTTTACACGCCTCGCCCTTGATTGTGCTTAGCGTGTATCCACCCTCGATTAGGAAATTAAACATATGAATGAAAAACTAATGATCGCTGGCCAGAGCCTAATGCTGCTGCTTACATGCTGTCTAATCTTTGCTTTCTTCAACATTGACCAGGGCAAGCGCATCAGCGAATTGGAGCGAAGACAGACCAACCATTTGGTCTATCTAGAGCAGAGAGTGAACAACGTAGACAGCAGGCTAGATGCAGTCACGAATGAGATACGTCATAATCTGAAGGTCATGGAAACGCGTAAAGGTCAGTAGTCTCTGCTATGGTGAGATTTAAACCAAGAAAGGAGGATGTATGCCAAAGCTTGTGATCGTTGATGATATGGACGTTGTATTAGCTCAGGGTCACGTCGCTGAAGTGTGTGAGGATCGAGCAGGTTGCAGCCTTTTGCCGGTCGGCTCTACCTCCTTCGAAGTCCCTGCTGAGTTCTTTGCCTACCAGTGGGTTGATGGTGTGGATGACGCATTAGCGGGCTTACCTTCCTATGAAGAGCGTGTAGCCTACTGCCGAGACAACCTGGAGCTTTTGGCCAGTTTCCACCGCAAAGCCTGAGGGCGATGGACGCGAGGAGCCGTAAAGACTCCTCTATTACTCAGTTGATGAATTGCTTGAAAGTGTAGAAAACCTTACCGCTGGGAGTCATGAAGTTAGACAGAAATCCGTCATGCTCTTGGAACACACTTACCTGAAGTGGTCGTTGCGCAATTACACAATCACCGGCCGCCACCATCCTGTCAGCGCCTGCCTCATCCCCATCCTGAGCATATGCCCCGAAGTCCTCTAGCTTCCCCTGACTCTTGCAGTACACAGCCCCGGTAGCCAGTGTGCCTGCATACTCTACGTCCTCCCACGCGAAAGCCTGAGAGGCTGCCAGCACCATCCCTACAGCCATCAATTTCTTCAGCATTCCCTTCATCCTTTTTTGTGTGATGCGCAGGAAGCATAGCCTTCTCAGATTTCTATTTAGGGCTTCCCCTAGATGTACGTGGAAAATCTTTCTATTTAGGGTTGCTAAGATCGTAGAAAATGATATTCTCTTTATATCTTAGACCCTATAGAGAACAACTCCATGACCACCTACATCTACGCTCGTGTATCCACCCTCGATCAGGATTCAGAGGCACAGGCCCGCGACCTCAAGGCAAAGCACGCTCATGACTTTGTTGTTGAGGAAAATTTCACCGGCACGACCACCGAGCGCCCCAAGTTCAAGAAGCTCATGGCCGACCTGAAGGCAGGTGACACGCTGATTGTGCGGGAAGTGTCGCGTCTCGGTCGTAACAGCATCGAGGTGCTAGAACTGGCTGAATCCCTAAAGTCGCGGAAAGTCCGCTTAATAATCGACAACCTTGGCATCGACGTGACTACACCAGCCGGAGAGATGATCTTCACCATGATGGCAGGCATGGCGAAAATGGAACGGGAGTTGATGCTAGAGCGCCAGCGCATCGGCATTGAGAAAGCCAAGCAGGAAGGCAAGTACACAGGGCGCAAGGCTTTAGACCCTGTGTTGGTTGAGACAGCTAAGAAGCTGGTCGCTGAAGGGATGGCAAAGCCCGCTGTTGCTAAGCAATTGAAGATGGGGCTGTCTACTCTGTACAAGTATCTAGCTGCTTAACCAGCGCACCCAGCACCAAACCAGAGAAGGGGCATAAAAGCCCCTTTCTAATGCCTTATATCCCGCCCATAACAGCCCAAGAATCAACGATCTATCGCCACCCTTTACCACCCTACAGGGTAGTCCTTTAGGCAGTTTAAACGTTGATATTTTGGGCAAATAGCATTCCCCCAAATAGGTGCTCTATGCCGGGTCAAGCCGTGTCACACCCGCGCCAGGGTGCATGGATATTTGGGGAAGGGTAACGAGGTGAACGCCTCAGAACGAGGCTAGAGGTGACAGCGGGGAGTAGTGACTTTAAGTAGTGAAGTCTGAAAAGAAAAAGCCCCGTAACTCATTGAATTACAGGGCTTTTCTATGAATGGCGGGAAGATAGGGATTTGAACCCTAGGTGCCATTGCTGACACAACGGATTTCGAATCCGTCCCGTTCGGCCACTCCGGCATCTTCCCGAACGGCGCGCATCATACCAGCTCATCCGCCGATGGCGAAGCCCATGAGGCGATTTTTTCGCGTGGTTTCAGATGCTTGCAGCAGGCCGGGCTTCCAGCCGCCCGCCGCTCCGTTATCGGGGCGGCAGGCAGTGGGCGTACCCTCGGCTCAGGCGGTGAGCTTGGTGAGGGCTTCGCGGTACTTGTCGGCGGTCTTCTGGGCGACGTCGGCCGGTACGGCGGGGGCCGGCGGCTCCTTGTTCCAGCCAGTGGACTCGAGCCAGTCGCGGACGAACTGCTTGTCGAAGCTGGGCGGGTTCTTGCCTTCGACGTAGCTCTCGACGGGCCAGAAGCGGCTGGAGTCGGGGGTGAGCACTTCGTCCATGAGGGTCAGGGTGCCGTCTTCGTCGATGCCGAATTCGAACTTGGTGTCGGCGATGATGATGCCGCGGGTGGCGGCGTATTCGACGGCGGTGCTGTACAGGGCGATGGCGGTGTCACGGACCTTGGCGGCCAGTTCCTTGCCGATGATGGCTTCGCACTGTTCGAAGGAGATGTTCTCGTCGTGGTCGCCGACGGCGGCCTTGGTGGAGGGGGTGAAGATCGGCTGGGGCAGCTTGGAGGCTTCCTTGAGGCCGGCCGGCAACTGGATGCCGCAGACGGTGCCGCTCTTCTGGTACTCCTTCCAGCCGGAGCCGACGATGTAGCCACGAACGATGGCTTCGACGGCGACGGGCTTGAGGCGCTTGGCGACGACGGCGCGGCCTTCGACGAGGGGCAGTTCGGCGGCGGGGACGACGTCTTCGACACGGTCACCGGTGAAGTGGTTGGGGACGATGCCGCTGAGCTTGTCGAACCAGAAGTTGGAGATGGCGGTGAGGATCTTGCCTTTCTCGGGGATGGGCTGGTCGAGAATGACGTCGAACGCGGAGAGCCGGTCGGTGGCAACCATGAGCATGCGCTTGTCGTCGATCTCGTACAGGTCGCGGACCTTGCCCGAATAGATCTTCTTCAGGCTCAGGGTGCTGGGAGTGGTCATGTCGTTTTCCGCCTCTATCAAACGAAACAGGCGAAACCGGGGTTTCGCCTATCGGGTTCCGCAGCCTGCACGGGGCCGGCCATTGGATGCCGGGCGGCGTGAGGGCCGCCCGGTTTCGGCTGTCAGCCGAGGTTTTCCTGGATCAGGGTCAGCACGCGGCGCGCCACGTCGGCGGGGGCGACGGTGTTGAGGTCCTTCTCGACGGTGACCTGGACGCTCTCGCCGACGCGGGTCAGGCGGACCTGGTAGCGCTCGGCACGGGCTTCGATCTCTTCCTTGCTCGGCGCGCTGCCGAACAGGCGGCTGAAGAAGCCGGGCTCCTTGTCCTTCTCGGCACCCTCGGCGAGGTTGATGTAGTAGACGCCGAGGCTGCGGTTGATGTCGTCGACGCGGACGTCGCCCATCTCCAGGGCACGGCCGACGCTGGACCAGCCGCGGTCGAAGTCGGCGCCGAGGTTGAGCACGGGGTTGCCGCTGCCGTCCTGGGTGAGGGTGACGCGGCTGGGGGCGTCGAAGTCGCGGGCGGCGAGCAGGGAGACGGAGCCGCCCTGTTCGGCGCTGCGGGCCAGGGTGGCGAGCATTTCGTCCATCAGCGCGGCTTCCAGGCCCGGGCTGTCGGAACGGCTCGGCCAGCCGGTGTCGGCGCTGCTGCCAGCCGGGCGGCTGGTGGTGAGGATGAAGATCTCGGAGGTGTTGCGCTGCACACCGGGCTCAATGCGCACGCGGGCACGCACTTCGCTGTCGGGCTCCAGGCCGCTCACGCGGCTGCCGAGGCGGCGGGCCAGGGGGGCGGAGAGCTGGTCGAGGCGCTGCCAGGCGGTGCTGAACTCACCGGTCTGCGGGCGCTCGTCGGCGATGCGGAAACCGCCGTCCTCAAAGAACTGGCGGGCCACCGGCCAGACTTCGGCCGGTACGCGCTGGGCGACGACCCAGCGGGAGTCGCCGCTCTTCTGCAGGCTGTACTCGCTGACTTCGCCACGCACCTGCAGGGGCTGCGGGCGCGGGACTTCGTAGTCGGGGTCGGTGCGGTTGTCGGCGACGTTGGCCGGGATCGGCAGCAGCGGGTCGAGCCGCTTGCTGTCAGCATCCGGCGGCAGCTGCATGGGCGCTGCCTGGCGCGCTTCCTGGTAGTCGTTGCCGCGGTCGCGGAAGTAGCCTTTTTCGCCCCAGAGCCAGCCGCAACCGCTGGTACTGGAGATCATCAGGGCAAGCGCGGAGAGTCCGGCCAGTCGCTTCATGCGTTGTTGCTCCAAGGGTTAGGCAAGCACGCCGGACTGGCGCAGGGCCTGGCGCAGGGTTTCGTGGCAGCGGGGGCTGAGCCAGGTGAGCGGCAGGCGGATGCCGTCCGGTATCAGGCCCATTTCGTGAAGCGCCCACTTGACCGGGATCGGGTTGGACTCGATGAACAGGGCCTTGTGCAGCGGCATCAGCTTGTCGTTCAGGCCGCGCGCGGTGGCGGCATCGCCAGCCATGGCGGCAGCGCAGAGCTGGGCCATCTCGCGGGGGGCGACGTTGGCGGTGACGGAGATGTTGCCCTTGCCGCCCATGAGTATCAGCTCGACGGCGGTGGCGTCGTCACCGGAGTAGACGAGGAAGTCCTTGCTGACGCGATCCAGTACTTCCTGGCCGCGCTTGAGGTCGCCGGTGGCTTCCTTGATGCCGATGATGTTGCCGATCTTGGCCAGGCGCTCGACGGTCTCGGGCAGCATGTCGCAGACGGTGCGGCCGGGAACGTTGTAGAGGATCTGGGGGATCGCGACGGATTCGGCGATGTGGCGGAAGTGCTGGTACAGGCCTTCCTGGGTCGGCTTGTTGTAGTAGGGGGTCACCAGCAGGCAGGCATCGGCGCCTACGTCCTTGGCGGCGGCGGTCAGTTCGACCGACTCACGGGTGGAGTTGCCGCCGGTGCCGGCGATGACCGGGATACGGCCGTTGACCTGATCCACCACGCGGCGGATGACTTCGACGTGCTCGGTGACATCCAGGGTGGCCGATTCGCCCGTGGTGCCGACCGCGACTATGGCGTTGGTGCCTTCCTGGAGGTGGAAATCCACCAGCTTGGCCAGGCTCGCCCAGTCCAGTTGACCCTGCGCGTCCATGGGCGTGACAAGCGCCACCATACTGCCCGCAATCATGCAACCGCTCCTGCCGGAAAAAGAGAGCGGTAATGGTACTGGCGGCCTGGGTCCAGCACAAGGTGACACGGGGCCTGCCAGCATTCCCCTTGGCGGCGCTTTTCGCTACCCTTCCCGCTTTGATAGACGCGGCCTCGCCGCCCTCCCCTCGCTTTAGGAACGCTGCATGTCCACCACCCCGCCCCGCGAACAATTCCTCGTGATCAGTGCCCTTGGCCGGAACCCGATGGACCTGACCACCGTGCTCTGCCGCGCCAGCCAGGAAAACCGCTGTGCCGTGGTCAGCAGCCGCATGACCCGCCACGGCGAGTACTGCGCCCTGGTGCTGCAGGTTTCCGGCAGCTGGGATGCGCTGGCGCGCCTGGAGTCCGGTGTACCGGCCCTGGCCAAGCGCCACGACTTCACCACCCACATGGTGCGCAGCGGCCTGCTGGAACCGCGTCCGAACTCGATGCCGTACGTCGCCTATGTGAGCGCGGTGTACCGTCCGGACATCCTCAGCGAGCTGTGCCAGTTCTTCCTTGACCACCGTGTGGAGATCGAGAACCTGACCTGCGACACCTACCAGGCGCCGCAGACAATGGGCACGATGCTCAACGCGACCATCACCGTGACGCTGCCGGCCGGCACCCAGATCAGCTGGCTGCGCGATCAGTTCCTGGACTTCGCCGATGCGTTGAACCTGGATGCGCTGATCGAACCGTGGCGTCCGCAACACCCCTGAACAGAGGAGCTTTCCCATGGCCGTGAGCCTCGACCAGCCCGTCGCCGATTTCACCGCTGCCGCCACCAGTGGCGTGGAAGTGAAGCTGTCTGCCCTGCGTGGCAAGCAGGTGGTGATCTACTTCTACCCGAAGGACAGCACCCCGGGGTGCACCACCGAGGGTCAGGACTTCCGTGATCGCCACGGCGCGTTCGAAGCCGCCAACACGGTGATCTTCGGCGTCTCCCGCGATGGCCTGAAGTCCCATGAGAACTTCAAGTGCAAGCAGGCCTTCCCCTTCGAGCTGATCTCGGACAAGGACGAAGCGCTGTGCCAACTGTTCGACGTGATCCGCCAGAAGAAGCTCTACGGCAAGGAGTACCTGGGCGTCGACCGCAGCACCTTCCTGATCGACAAGGACGGTGTGCTGCGCCAGGAATGGCGCGGTGTGAAGGTGCCGGGCCATACCGACGAGGTGCTGGCAGCAGCGCAGGCGCTGAACAAGGCCTGAGCCCCGCCGCCATGAAAAATGCCGCGAATCTTCGCGGCATTTTTTTGCCCGTCACATGATGGGCGCAGGCCCGGCCGGCTCCGCAGACGTACGTGGCCAGGCATCCAGCACGGCCTTGAACAGGGTGGCCAGGGGGATGGCGAAGAAGATGCCCCAGAATCCCCACAGCCCGCCGAACAGCAGCACGGCGCAGATGATCGCCACCGGGTGCAGGTTGACTGCCTCGGAGAACAGCAGCGGCACCAGCACGTTGCCATCCAGGGCCTGGATGATGCCATGGAGGACCATCAGGTAAATGAACTGGTCACCCCAGCCCCATTGGAACAGGCCGATCAACGCCACCGGCACGGTGACCACCACGGCGCCGATATAGGGCACCACCACCGACAGCCCCACCAGCAGCGCCAGCAGTGCGGCGTAGTTGAGCCCGAGGGAGACGAAGGCGACGTAGGTGACACCACCGCAGATGACGATCTCGATGACCTTGCCGCGGATGTAGTTGGCAATCTGCTGGTGCAGTTCTTTCCACACGCGGGTCATCAACTGCCGCTCGCGGGGCAGGTAGCCACTCAGCCAGCGCAGGATCAGCTCGCGGTCCTTGAGAAAGAAGAACACCAGGATCGGCACCAGCACCAGATAGATCATCAGGTTGACCAGCAGGGGCAGGCTGGAAAGGGAGAAGGTCAGTGCCCACTGACCGAACTTGCCGACTTCGCTGCGGGTGACCTCGATGGCGTTGAGCACCTGCTCGTCGGTCACCAGGTGCGGATAGCGCTCCGGCAGCAGCAACAGCAGCGACTGCCACTCGCCGAGCATGCGCGGCAGCTCGTTGAACAGCGTGCTCAACTGCTGCCAGAGCAGCGGCAGCAGCACCACGAGGAACAGCGCCAGCAGGCCGATGAACAGGGCGAACACCACCCAGACGGCCGCCGGGCCCGGCATCCGCAGGCGCTCCAACTGGTTGACCAGCCCCTGCATCAGGAAGGCAAGCACCAGGCCGGCCAGCACCGGGGCGAGCATGTTGCCGAGCGTAAGCACCAGGGTGAAGCCCAGCACGAGGAAGACGGCCAGCACCACCGCTTCTTCATCGGAGAAGTAGCGCTGTACCCAGTCACGAAGCACCTTGAACATCGGAATCCCTCGAACGCGGCGCTCAGGCCTTGCGCAACCAGTAGCGGAACACGCCGTCGGCGGCGTCCTCGTGCAGCAGCTCATGCCCGGCCAAGCGGGCGAAGGCGCGGAAATCGCGTTGCGAACCGGCGTCGGTGGCGGTGACCTTGAGGACTTGGCCGCTGGCGAGGCGGTTGAGTTCGAGCTTGGCCTTGAGCAACGGCAGGGGGCAGTTGAGCCCGCTGGCATCCAGCTCGGCGTCGAAGGGAACGGCGTCGGTCATGGGGCATCTCCAGAAGGGCGCCTAGGATACAGAAGCGCTCTCCGCGCTGGCCAGCCGAGCGGAATGAAAGCTACATTTACGCCTTTGCCCGCTACGAGCCACCGTGCATGAACCCGTTGCGCCCTACCCTGCTAGCGCTTGCCTGCCTCCTTGCCACGCCGGCCATTGCCGATGACCTGCCCTCTCTGGGGGATGCCAGCTCCTCCGTCGTCTCGCCCGATCAGGAACACAAGCTGGGCCGGGCCTGGCTGGGGCTGCTGCGCGCCCAGGTGGAGCAACTGCCCGATCCGCAGCTCAAGGAGTACGTGGAAACCAGCGTCTACCGCCTGGCCGAGTCCAGCCAGTTGCAGGACCGCCGCCTGGAATTCGTGCTGCTGAAAAGTCCGCAACTGAACGCCTTCGCCGCCCCTGGCGGGATCATCGGCGTCAACGGCGGCCTGTTCCTCTATGCACCCAACGAGGCCGAGTACGCCTCGGTCATGGCTCACGAGCTCGCGCACTTGTCCCAGCGCCATTTCGCGCGCGGCGTGGAAGCCCAGCAGCGCATGCAGATCCCGGTGATGGCAGCGATGCTCGCCGGCATCGTCGCAGCGGCGGCCGGCGCCGGTGACGCGGGCATGGCAGCGATCATGTCGACCCAGGCAGCGGCCATCCAGGAACAGCGGCGCTTCTCCCGCCAGAACGAGCAGGAGGCTGACCGCATCGGCCTGCTCAACCTGAAAAAGGCCGGCTATGACCCGCGCGCCATGCCAAACATGTTCGAGCGGCTGATGCGCCAGTACCGCTACGATTCCAAGCCACCGGAATTTCTGCTGACCCACCCGGTGACCGAGTCCCGTATCGCCGACACCCGCAACCGCGCCGAGCAGTTACCCGCTGGCGGCGTGGAGAACAGCCTGCGCTACCAGCTGATGCGTGCGCGGGTGCAACTGATGTTCGAGGAAACTCCGGGCATCTCCGCCAAGCGCTTCCGCGCGATGCTGGACAGCGATCCGAAGCTGGACGCGGCGCGCTACGGCCTGGCCATCGCCCAGATCAAGGCCGGCCAGTTGAACGAGGCCCGCGAGGCGCTGACGCAGCTACTGGCCAAGGCGCCCAACGAGGTGGCCTACAACCTGGCCCAGGTGGACCTGGACATCACCGCCAACCGCCTGCCTGACGCGCAGAAGCGGGTGGACCGGATGCTCGGCCTCTACCCAGCCAGCTACCCACTGAAGCAGGCCCGGGCGGACCTGCTGTTGAAGCAGAACAAGCCTCAGGACGCCGAGAAGGTGCTGGAGGATCTGGCCCGCACCCGCGCCAACGACCCGGACATCTGGTACCAGGTAGCGGAGGTGCGCGGTCTGGCCGGCAACACCATCGGCCTGCACCAGGCCCGTGCCGAGTACTTCGCCCTGGTGGGGGATTTCGACCAGGCGATCGAGCAACTGGACTTCGCCAAGCGCCGGGCCAGCAGCAACTTCCCCCTGGCGGCCCGCATCGACGCGCGCCAGCAGGAGCTGATCGAGCAGCAGAAGGCGGTGAAGCAGATGATGCGCTGAGCCTGCGCAGAAACGAAAAAGCCCGGACATTGATCCGGGCTTTTTCATGGGCGTTCGCTCAAGCGTTGCCGCTGAGCTTCATGCGGGCGGCCTGGGTGAAATCGAGCATGCGCTTGAGCGGCTTGACGGCGCGGGGAATGAGCGCGGCGTCGACGAAGATTTCGTTGCTGCCCTCACGCAGGCACTGCAGGGTGCGTTCCAAGGTGTTCATGGCCATCCACGGGCAATGGGCACAACTGCGGCAGGCAGCACCATTGCCGGCGGTGGGGGCTTCGATGAACTGCTTGTCCGGACAGAGCTGCTGCATCTTGTAGAAGATGCCGCGGTCGGTGGCGACGATGAAGGTCTTGTTCGGCAGCGTCTGGGCGGCCTTGATCAACTGGCTGGTGGAACCGATGGCATCGGCCAGCTCGATGACCGACTCGGGCGACTCCGGGTGCACCAGGATGGCAGCGTCCGGGTAGAGCGCCTTCATGTCTTCGAGTTGCTTGGCCTTGAACTCCTCGTGGACGATGCAGGCACCGTCCCACAGCAGCATGTCGGCACCGGTCTCGCGCTGGATGTAGCGACCCAGGTGCTGGTCGGGTGCCCAGAGGATCTTCTCGCCGTTGTCCATCAGGCTCTCGACGATCTCCAGGGCGCAACTGGAGGTAACGACCCAGTCCGCCCTCGCCTTCACGGCTGCGGAGGTGTTGGCATAGACGACGACCGTGCGCTCGGGGTGCTGGTCGCAGAAGGCGGAGAACTCATCCACCGGGCAGCCCAGATCGAGGGAGCATGTGGCCTCGAGAGTCGGCATCAGCACGCGCTTCTCGGGGTTGAGGATCTTGGCGGTCTCGCCCATGAAGCGCACGCCAGCGACCACAACGGTCTGGGCAGCGTGCTGGTTGCCGAAGCGCGCCATCTCAAGGGAATCGGAGACGCAGCCGCCGGTCTCTTCCGCCAGCGCCTGGATCACCGGGTCGCAATAGTAGTGGGCCACCAGGACGGCATTCTGCGCCTTGAGCTCGGCGGCGATCGCCTGGCGCAGCTGGGTCTCTTCTTCGGGCGTCAGTTGCCGGGGTTGCTTGGCTGCCAAGTGAGCCTGGACGAGGAAACGTTCGGAGAGCTGGGACATGTCTGCGGACCTGCGGGACGCCTGAGCGTGGAAGCCATGTAAAACCGCGTGCCGGACAACGGTAGGGCACGCGGGCGGCGGATGATAGCGCAGATCAATGACGGGGTGGATGGCTGCGGCGCCACAACGAAAAAGCGGGAAGACCTTTCGATCTTCCCGCTTCTGTTGGCCCCATCGAGGCCTTGTATGGTGGGTCGTGTAGGATTCGAACCTACGACCAATTGGTTAAAAGCCAACTGCTCTACCGACTGAGCTAACGACCCAACGCGAGGCGTATAATACTGATTTTATTCAGGAATTCAACACCCCTCGGGAAATTTTTTCAGAAGTAGGGTGTCGGATCTTCCACGCCGGCCGACGCAAAGCCGGCGGCGCGCAGCCGGCAGCTGTCGCACCTGCCGCATGCCCGCCCCAGGTCGTCGGCCTGGTAGCAAGAAACGGTCAGCCCGTAGTCCACACCCTGAGCTATACCGGCCAGGATGATCTCGGCCTTGGAGAGGTTCTGCAGCGGCGCCTGGATGCGGAACCCCTGCCCTTCCACACCCGCCTTGGTGGCGAGGTTGGCCATGCGTTCGAAGGCGTCGACGAACTCCGGGCGGCAGTCTGGGTAGCCGGAGTAATCCACGGCATTCACACCGATGAAGATGTTGCGCGCACCCAGCACCTCGGCCCAGCCCAGCGCCAGGGAGAGGAACACGGTGTTGCGTGCGGGTACGTAGGTGACGGGGATGCCCTCGGAGGGGCTCTCCGGAACGGCGATGCTGTCATCGGTCAGTGCCGAGCCGCCGATGCCGTTGAGGTTGAGGCCGATGACCTTGTGCTCCACCACGCCCAGCTGGCGAGCCACGCGCTCGGCGGCGTGTAGCTCAGCCCGGTGCCGCTGGCCATAATCGAAGCTCATGGTGTAGCAGGCGTAGCCGTCGGCGCGGGCCAGGGCTACGACGGTGGCGGAATCCAGGCCGCCGGAAAGAAGGATGACCGCTTTCTTGTCGCTCATGTCAGTGTCCCGGTTCGTCGTTCCAGAGAATCTTGTGCAGCTGCAGTTGCAGGCGGACGGGCAGGTTGTCCGCCACGATCCAGTCGGCCAACTCGCGCGCGTCCACCTGGCGGTGGCTAGGAGAGAACAGCACCTCGCCGGCCCGCTGTTCAAGGCGGTACTCGATGAGCTTGGAGACCGCCCAGTCGTAGTCCTCCCGGGAGCAGATGACGAACTTCACCTGGTCGTTCGGGGTGAGCTGGGCAATGTTCTCGTAGCGGTTGCGAGCGACTTCGGCAGAGCCGGGCGTCTTGAGGTCGAGCACGCGGCTCACGCGGGTGTCGACGGCGGCGATGTCGAGGGCGCCGCTGGTCTCCAGGGACACCTCGTAGCCGGCATCGCACAGGCGCACCAGCAGCGGGATGCAGTTGGGCTGGGCCAGCGGCTCGCCCCCGGTGACGCAGACATGGCGCGGCCGGTAGGCGGCCACTTGTTCCAGGATGTCGTCGAGGGACTGGAGTTGCCCGCCATTGAAGGCATAGGCGGTATCACAGTACTGGCAACGCAGGGGACAGCCGGTCAGGCGCACGAATACCGTCGGCAAGCCGGCGGTACGCGTCTCCCCCTGCAGCGAGTAGAAGATCTCGGTGATTCGCAGGGTCTGTTGCATAAGGGCCACGGGCGTGACGGCGAAACAGGCCATCCGCCTCCGTTGCAGGTAAGAGGGGCGGCGATTCTAAACGAAAAAACCCGCGACGGGCGCGGGTTTCTCGATGGACGCAACGGGCTCAGCGAAGGCGCTGCAAGTCACGCTGCGCCAGTTGGGCAGCCGAGGTACCCGGGTACTGGGAGATCACCTGGCGGAGGATACCTTTGGCCTTGTCGGCGTTGCCCAGGCGCTGCTCGACATCGGCAAGCTTGTAGAGCGAGTCGGGCACCTTGGCGTGTTGCGGGTAAGTCTGGCTGACGCGGGCGAAAGCCTGGCCAGCGCCTTGCAGGTCGCCCTGGGCCAGGTTCACCTCACCGAGCCAATACTGGGCGTTACCGGCGTACTGGCTGTTGGGGTATTTGCGCAGGAACGCTGTAAAGGCCTGGCTGGCCTTGTCGAAGTCCTTGGCCTTGATGAGGTCGAAGGCGGCTTCGTAGTAGAGCTTTTCCTTGGCGGGGTCGGCCGGCTCGTTGCTCGCAGCGGGTTGCTGGGCAGGAGCAGCCGGGGCGCCGGCGGCGTTGATGGCGCCATCGGCGGGAGCATTCTGTTGGGTCGGAGCCGGGGCACCTGCGGCGCCAGTGCTCAACCGACTATCCAGATCCTGGTAGCGTTCCAGGCTCTGCTGCTTCAGTTGCTGGATCTCATGTTGCTGTTCTTCGACCATGCCACGCAGGCGACCGATCTCTTCTTGCATCTGCTGCAGTTGCATGAACAGCTCGCCTTGCGCGGAAACCGGGGCTTGCGCCCCGGTTCCGGCATAGGCGCCGTTCGTACCATAACCAGCGGGCGGATAGGCACCGTAACCGGCGTTGTTTCCGTCCACCACGGGAACCTCGGCAAGCGCTGCGAAGGGCAGGCTACCCAGGGCCAATACAGTCAAAGCACGACGGCACTTGCGCATAGCTATTACTTACGCAGCTCTACGCGACGGTTCTGAGCCCAGGACTGCTCGTCGTTGCCGGTGGCAACCGGACGCTCTTCACCGTAGGAAACCAGCTCCAGCTGAGCCGGGGAAACGCCCTGCAGAACCAGGTAGCGCTGAACGGCCTTGGCACGACGCTCACCCAGAGCCATGTTGTACTCGCGGGTGCCGCGCTCGTCGGTGTGGCCTTCCAGGACAACGCGGTTGCCGTTGGCTTTCAGGTCCTTAGCGTGTACGTCCAGAGCGCGCATGGCTTCCGGCTTCAGGTCGGAGCTGTCGTACTCGAAGTAGAAGGTGGTGATGGCGCGCAGAGCGGCTTCTTCGCTCAGGCTGGAATCCAGAGCACCATTGTTGGCGTTGTAGCCAGCGTTCGGATCTACGGCGCCTTCGCCGGAGTTTTCGCCGCCCTTGGAGGAGCAACCTACTGCTACGGCCATGGCCAGAGCCAGCGCTGCGAACTTACCGAACTTGATCATTTCCATCTTTGTAACTCCTAATGAGCCCCAGTGTGTTTAGCAAAAAGCAAAAAATCAGCACCGCGTCAGTTCAGGTACGGCGACCAGGACGGTTCGCGGATATCGCCTTGAACGGTTGGAATTGGAAGCCGCACGCGTCCGTTGGTGGACACGAGCATCAGGACTCCCTGGCCCTGCTGGCGGGTGGCGTAGATTAGCATGGTGCCGTTGGGGGCAACAGTGGGCGAATCGTCCAGCGAGGTGTTGGAAAGGATGCGCGGAGCGGCCCCGGCACGGGTCAGATCGAGGGCGGCCACCTTGAAGTTGGTGAAGCCATCCTGGCGGTGGATCATCACCAGGGTCTTCTCGTCAGCGGAGAGTTTCGGGTTGGCGTTGTAGTTGCCCGCGAAGGTGACGCGCTGCGGTTCACCACCATTGATGTTGGCCTTGTAGATCTGCGGTTTGCCGGCACGATCGGAGGTGAAGTACAGGGTCTGGCCATCGGCGCCCCAGAAGGGCTCGGTGTCGATGGCCATGTGGTTGGTGACACGACGCAACTGGCGACTGCCCAGGTCCATCACGTAGATCTCCGGGTTGCCGTCCTTGGACAGGACGAACGCCAGGCGATTGCCATCAGGCGACCAGGCCGGCGCCCCGTTGAGACCTTCGAAGTTGGTGATCTGCTCGCGGCGACCGGTATCGATGTGCTGGATGAAGATGCGCGGACGCTTCTGCTCGAACGAGACGTAGGCGATGCGACGGCCATCCGGCGCATAGCGCGGCGAGAGGATTGGCTCGCGGGATTGCAGCAGGGTCACGGCACGGGCGCCGTCATAGTCGGAGCGCTGCAGGGTGTAGCGGGTGTTGTTCACCGAGAAGCGCTCTGCGGTGACATACAACATGCGGGTGGAGAAGGCGCCCTTGACCCCGGTGAGCTTCTCGAAAGCCTGGTCGGAGACGTAGTGGGCCATGTCACGCAGCTGGTCGGTGGAGCCGCTGACGGTGCCGGCGAACACCTGTTGTTCGGTGGCGACGTTGAACAGGGCGAACTGCACCTGCAGGCGACCCGCAGCCGGCACGATGCTACCGACCAGCACGTACTGGGCACCCAGCGCCTTCCAGTCGCGGTAGATCACTTCGGCCGCCTGGGTCGGCAGGCTGATCATGTTCTGGCGCGGAATGGGCTCGAAGTAGCCGGAGTTGCGCAGGTCATTGCCGATGATCTCGGACATGTCTTCCGGCAGCACGGTGCCCCCCTGCCAGCCGAACGGAACGACGGCGATGGGCGTGGCGCTGTTGGCGCCACCGGTAATCAGTAGCGGGTCGGCGGCCTGAACGGTACCGACCAGCATGGTCAGACCGAGCAGGACGATACGAATCAGTGTGTTCACAGACCTAAATCCTCCGGTTTGAAGATGACGCGACGCTGCCTGTAGAGCTTATCGAAGGTAGCGCGATCCAATTGTTGCATTTCGGGGATACGACCCACGTTGCGCACCGCCGCCACGGCGGAGCTGTCGAACGGTGCATCACCACTGGAGCGGGTCACGCTGGCGTTGGTGACGGTGCCATCCGGAAGCATCTGGATCAGCAACTCGACACTCATGCCGGCGCGGGTGGTGGGCGGCTTCTGCCAGTTCTCGCTGATCAGCTTGATGATCAGGTCATCCAGACTGCCGGCCACCTGGTCACCCACCTCATCGGCTAGCGCCTGCTGGTTCTCGGCCTTATCGCCAAGAAGCTCTGCCAACGCAGCCGCCTTCTGGTCACGGGCCGCCTTGCGTTTGGCCTCTTCCGCCGCTTTTTTCTTGGCATCTTCGGCTGCCTTTTTCTTGGCATCCTCGGCTGCTTTCTTCTTGGCTGCCTCGGCTGCCTTTTTCTTGGCGTCCTCAGCCGCTTTCTTCTTCGCCTCTTCGGCGGCCTTCTTCTTGGCCTCCTCTTCGGCTTTTTTCTTGGCTTCTTCCTCGGCCTTCTTCTTGGCGATGTCGGCCTGCTGCTTCTTGGCTGCTTCCTCGGCTGCCTTCTTGGCATCCTCGGCTTTCTTCGCCTCTTCTGCTTTCTTGGCTTCTGCCGCCTTTCGAGCTTCCTCGGCTTTCTTTTGTTCCGCGGCCTTGGCGGCAGCCACTTTCTGCTCTTCCGCCTTCTTCATTTCCAGTTGCTCGGCTTCATACATCGGAGCCGCAGTCTTCTTGGCCTCGCCGGCGATCTTCTGGTTGGTCTGGGTGGTCGCCTGGCTCTGGGACTTCAGTTGGTACAGGGTGGCCTGGACGATGGGACGCGCCGGCGGCAGCTCCGGGGTGAAGGCGAAGCTTACGAAGAGCATGCCGAAAATGAGCGCATGCAGCCCGACAGCCCAAACGGTGGGCCAGAAGTAGCTTTCAGAGGGGGAGCGTTCGCTCTGCTGATGCATCAGGGCGCCTCGGTGATCAGCCCGACATTGCCGACGCCGGCCTGTTGCAGGCCACCCATGACCGCCATGACGGAGCCATAGTCGACCGCCTTGTCACCCCGGACGAAGACCTGGACCTTCTTACCCAGACTGGCGTTCTGGCTCATGATCGCGGTCACGGTGCGCACCAGGTCCGGCAGTGCTGTGGCGGTCTCGCTGCCCTTGCCCTGATCCGGGTCGACTTCCTCGCCCATGTTCCAGTAGTAGGTCTTGTCAGCCTTGATGGAGATGGTGAGCACACGGGAGTTGTTGTCCTGCGGCAGCACCTCGCTGGAGACCTTGGGCAGGTCGACCTTGACGCCCTGGTTGAGCATGGGCGCCGTCACCATGAAGATGACCAGCAGTACCAGCATCACATCGATGTAGGGCACCACGTTCATCTCGGCGACCGGCTTGCGTTTATGGCGGTTTCTGGCCATGGCTTGGAACCTGTCCTTTCGTTGAACCTGCGTCTATCACTCGTCGCTGGTGTGCACCTTGCGGTGCAGGATGGCCTGGAACTCGTCGGCGAAGGTGTAGTAGCGACCGATCAGGGTTTCGCCACGGGCCGAGAAGCGGTTGTAGGCGATGACCGCCGGGATCGCCGCGAACAGGCCGATGGCGGTGGCGATCAGGGCTTCAGCGATACCGGGGGCAACAGTGGCCAGGGTGGCCTGCTGAACCTGGGCCAGGCCGCGGAAAGAGTTCATGATCCCCCAGACGGTGCCGAACAGGCCGATGTAGGGGCTGGTGGAGCCGACGGTGGCGAGGAACGGCAGGCTCTGCTCGAGCTTTTCCTCTTCACGGGAAATGGCGACGCGCATGGCACGTGCCACGCCCTCCATCACCGCGTCCGGGTCAACGCCGGGCTGCTGGCGCAGGCGGGAGAACTCCTTGAAACCGGCACGGAAGATCTGCTCCACGCCGCAGTCCGGGTCCGGGTTGCTGCCGGCCTGGCGGTACAGTTTGGACAGGTCGATGCCCGACCAGAAACGCTCCTCGAAGGCCTCCAGGGACTTCTTGGCCGCACGCAGCAGGTTGCTGCGCTGGAAAATCATGATCCACGAGGTGACCGAGGCGGCCACCAGGGTGAGCATGACCAGTTGCACCACGAGGCTGGCGTTGCTGATCAGGCTCCACATGGAGGTATGGTCGACGACGTTGGCTTCCACGCTTAGTCTCCTGCAGGGGATTGGCCCGGTACGGCGGCGAAGGCTTCACACAGCGCTTCGGGGATCGCCCGGGGTTTCAAACTGTCGGCGCGCACACAGGCCACCAGGAACTGCCCTTCGCAGAGCAGCGCATCATCCGTAACCCGCCTCACCTGTTGACGAAACCTCAGGCTCGCACGGTTCAATTCGATCACTTCGGCACTGATGGCCAGTTCATCGTCCAGGCGGGCCGGCTTGTGGTAGCGCGCTTCGGCCGAGTGCACGACGAACAGCAGGTTCTCCCCGACCAGCTCGGACTGGGCAAAGCCCAGGCTCCGCAGGTACTCGGTTCGAGCCCGCTCCATGAACTTGAGGTAGTTGACGTAATAGACGATGCCTCCGGCATCGGTGTCCTCGTAATAGACACGGCTCCGATGCACGAAGAGTGGGGCCTCATTTTGCGCGCGCATACTCTAGTGCTTACTCCAAGGGTTGCCAATCCGGCCCGACAACTGTTTTTGCGCCATTCCGACGCACGCTTCGACCGCTGGGATGTTCATTCGTCACCCGGGGTGAACAAATCCCCCGTGGGCTCCTCCAGCAGCCGGCCCGGCAACTTCAGGCCGAAGTGCAGGTAGGCATGACGGGTGACCACCCGCCCACGCGGTGTGCGCATGATGTAGCCCTGCTGAATCAGGTAGGGCTCCAGGACGTCCTCGATGGTGTGACGCTCCTCGCTGATGGCAGCGGCGAGGCTGTCCACGCCGACCGGGCCGCCGTCGAACTTGTCGATCATCGCCAGCAGTAGACGCCGGTCCTGGTGGTCGAAGCCACGCTCGTCCACATCCAGCAGGTTGAGCGCCTGGTCGGCGATGACGCGGGTGATCTGCCCCTGGGCCCGGACTTCGGCAAAATCCCGCACGCGGCGCAGCAAGCGGTTGGCGATACGCGGCGTGCCACGGGCGCGGCGGGCGATCTCGAAGGCGCCCTCCGGTTCGATGTGCAGGCCAAGAATGCCGGCGGAGCGCGCCACGATGGTGGAGAGGTCCTGGGTGTTGTAGAACTCCAGACGCTGGACGATACCGAAGCGGTCCCGCAGCGGGTTGGTCAGCATCCCGGCGCGGGTGGTGGCCCCGACCAGAGTGAAGGGCGGCAAGTCGAGCTTGATGGAGCGGGCCGCCGGGCCTTCGCCGATCATGATGTCGAGCTGGAAGTCTTCCATCGCCGGGTAGAGCACTTCCTCGACCACGGGCGAGAGACGGTGGATCTCGTCGACGAACAGCACGTCGCCCGCTTCGAGGTTGGTCAGTAGCGCCGCCAGGTCGCCGGGTCGCTCCAGCACCGGGCCGGAGGTGCTCTTGAGGGAGACGCCCATCTCGTGGGCGATGATGTTGGCCAGGGTGGTCTTGCCCAGGCCGGGCGGGCCAAAGATCAGGGTATGGTCCAGGGCCTCCCCCCGCCCCTTGGCGGCCTTGATGAACAGCTCCATCTGCTCGCGCACAACCGGCTGGCCAATGTAGTCGGCCAGGCTCAGCGGGCGGATGGCACGGTCCAGCTGTTCATCGCGGTCGCGACTGCTGGCAGTGATCAGGCGGTCGGCTTCGATCATCGGGGCTTACACCATTCCTTTCAGGGCGCGGCGGATCATTTCTTCGCTGGACAACCCCTCTTCCTTGATGGCAGCAACGGCGCGGCTGGCTTCCTGCGGCTTGAAGCCGAGGGCGACAAGGGCGCTGAGGGCATCGCTCTCGGCGCTGGAAACACCGGCCCCGGCCACAGGCTCGACGATGAGCGGGGCGATGGTGGGCATGTTCTCCCAGGCCTTGAAACGGTCCTTGAGCTCCACCAGCAGGCGCTCGGCGGTCTTCTTGCCGACTCCAGGGATCTTCACCAGGGTGGACGTGTCCTGGGCCTGCACGCAGCGCACCAGTTCATCCACCTCCAACCCGGACATGAGGGCCAAGGCCAGCTTGGGGCCAACACCGTTGAGGCGGATCAACTCACGGAACAGCTCCCGGTCACGGCGCTCGTAGAAGCCGTAGAGCAGGTGCGCGTCCTCCCGCACCACCAGGTGGGTGTGCAGGGTGACGGGCTCACCGACGCCGGGCAAGCGGTAGAGGGTGGTCATGGGTACTTCCAGTTCGTAGCCGACGCCATTGACGTCGAGGATCAGGTGCGGCGGCTGTTTCTCCGCCAAGGTGCCACGCAAACGTCCGATCACGAAGAGCGTCCTTAAATGAGGTTACAAACGCAGGCGGCCGCTGCGCCGCTTGGCGGTGGCCAGTCCATGGGGAATCAGGCTCTGCCGGTGGTGGGCATGGCAGAGGGCGATGGCCAGGGCGTCGGAGGCGTCGATCTGTGGCTTCTGCACCAGTTTGAGCAGGTGCATGACCATCATCAGCACCTGCTGCTTGTCGGCGCCGCCGGTGCCGGCAATGGCCTGCTTCACCTGGCTGGCGGTGTACTCGGCCACCTCAAGCCCCTCCTCCACCGCCGCCACGATGGCAGCCCCCCGGGCCTGCCCGAGCTTGAGGGCGGAGTCGGCATTACGTGCCATGAACACCTGTTCGATGCCCATGGTGACGGGGCCGTGGGTCTGGATCACTTCACGCACGCCACGGAAGACGATCTGCAGGCGCTCCTGCAGCGGGCCCGCCCCTGTGCGTATGCAGCCGGAAGCGACGTACTCGCACCCTCGCCCGGTGTCACGCACCACACCGTAGCCGGTGATGCGCGAACCCGGGTCGATACCAAGAATCAGGGTCATGCCGCCCGTCTCTCCACGTGCCGGCGAACCAGCACACTGTCTATTTATCCAGCCGCGAGTATACGGACCGGCCCTCCAACAAAAAAGCCGGAAGCGCACAAGGCGACTTCCGGCTTCAGGCGCAGGCTGGAACTCAGTCCAACTGCTCCATGATCTCGTCGGGGATCTCGGCGTTGTGATAGACGTTCTGCACGTCGTCGAGGTCTTCGAGCATGTCGATCAGCTTCAGCACCTTCTGGGCGGTCTCCAGATCGGCAATGGGAGCGCTGATAGACGGGATCATGGCGATCTCGGCTTCCTCACCCTTGAACCCGGCGGTCTGCAAGGCCTCGTTCACAGCATGGAAGTCGGGGAAACTGGTGGACACCAGAGCGGAACCGTCCTCGCCCATTTCCACGTCCTCGGCACCGGCCTCCAGGGCTGCTTCCATCAGCGCATCTTCGTCGACGCCGGGGGCGAAGCTGATCTGGCCCTTGCGGTCGAACATGTAGGCGACGGAGCCGTCGGTCCCCAGGTTGCCCCCGCACTTGGTGAAGGCGTGGCGCACCTCCGCAGCAGTGCGGTTACGGTTGTCGGTCATGGCTTCGATGATGATGGCCACGCCGCTGGGCGCGTAACCCTCGTAGGTCAGCTCGGCCATGTTGTCGGCATCGTTGTTGCCGGCACCACGGGCGATGGCGCGATCGATGGTGTCGCGCGGCATGTTGGCGGTCAGCGCCTTGTCCACGGCCAGGCGCAGACGCGGGTTGTCCGCCGGATTCGGGCCGCCGTGCTTGGCCGACACGGTCAGCTCACGGATCAGTTTGGTGAAGATCTTGCCCCGCTTGGCGTCCTGCCGACCCTTGCGGTGCTTGATGTTGGCCCACTTGGAATGACCAGCCATAACGCACTCCGTACTCTGCTTTGACGGACGGCGCCCTGGGGCGCCGTCGCGGTTGGTTCTAGTTACTCAGCCTTGGGCTGCTCACGCAGCCGGATGTTCAGCTCGCGCAGGGCCTTGGCATCCACGACACCCGGCGCCTGGGTCATGACGCAGGCGGCACTCTGGGTTTTCGGGAAGGCGATCACTTCGCGGATCGACGAGGCGCCGGTCATCAGCATCACCAGGCGGTCCAGGCCGAAGGCCAGGCCACCGTGCGGCGGAGCACCGTACTTGAGAGCGTCCAGCAGGAAGCCGAACTTCTCCTGCTGCTCGTCTTCGCTGATGCCCAGCACGCGGAACACCGCCTGCTGCATCGCCTTGTCGTGGATACGGATCGAACCACCGCCCAGCTCGGTGCCGTTGAGCACCATGTCGTAGGCACGGGACAGCGCGGCGGCCGGGTTGGCCTCCAGCTCTTCCGGGCTGCACTTGGGCGAGGTGAAGGGGTGGTGCATGGCGGTGAGGCTGCCGTCGTCGTTCTCTTCGAACATCGGGAAGTCGACCACCCACAGCGGAGCCCACTCGCAGGTCAGCAGGTTCAGGTCGTGGCCCAGGCGGATGCGCAGGGCACCCAAGGCATCGCAGACGACCTTGGCCTTGTCGGCACCGAAGAACACGATGTCACCATCGACCGCGCCTACGCGATCGAGGATCACGTTCAGGTTCGGCTCGGCGATGTTCTTGACGATGGGCGACTGCAGGCCCTCGACGCCCTTGGCGCGCTCGTTGACCTTGATGTAGGCCAGGCCCTTGGCACCGTAGTTGCCGACGAACTTGGTGTACTCGTCGATCTTGCTACGCGGCATGCTCGCGCCGCCCGGTACGCGCAGGGCGGCGACACGGCCTTTCGGGTCGTTGGCCGGGCCGGAGAAGACCTTGAAGTCCACGTCCTTCAGTTGATCGGCCACGTCCACCAGCTCCAGCGGGATGCGCAGGTCCGGCTTGTCGGAGCCGTAGCGACGCATGGCTTCGGCCAGGGTCATGTGGGGGAATTCGCCGAACTCCAGATCCAGCACTTCCTTGAACAGGTTGCGGATCATGGTCTCGGTGATGCCCATGATGTCGTTCTCATCGAGGAAGCTGGTCTCGATGTCGATCTGGGTGAATTCCGGCTGACGGTCGGCACGCAGGTCCTCGTCGCGGAAGCACTTGGCGATCTGGTAGTAGCGGTCGAAGCCCGCCACCATCAGCAGCTGCTTGAACAGCTGGGGCGACTGCGGCAGGGCGAAGAAGCTGCCGGCATGGGTGCGGCTGGGTACCAGGTAATCGCGAGCACCTTCCGGTGTGGCACGGGTGAGGATCGGTGTCTCGACGTCGAGGAAGCCGTTCTCGTCCAGGTAGCGGCGGATGCTGCTGGTGATGCGCGAACGCAGCTTCAGCTTGGCGGCCATTTCCGGACGACGCAGATCGATGAAGCGGTAGCGCAGACGGGTTTCCTCGCCCACATCGGAGTACTCGTCCAGCGGGAAGGGTGGGGTTTCGGCCTGGTTCAGGACTTCCAGCTCATAGCCCAGCACCTCGATGGCACCGGACGCCATGTTGGCGTTGCGCGCACCCTCGGGGCGCAGGCGAACCTTGCCGGTGATCTTGACCACGTACTCGCTGCGCACGCGGTCGGCCTTGGCGAAGGTGTCGGCACGATCCGGGTCGAAGACCACCTGGGCCAGACCTTCACGGTCGCGGATATCAAGGAAGATGACCCCGCCATGGTCGCGACGGCGGTGAACCCAGCCGCAAAGGGTGATTTCCTGGCCGTCCAGGCTCTCGTTCAGTTGGCCGCAATAATGGCTGCGCATCATGGTCGTGTTTCGCTTCTCTGAGTCGTGAATTCGTCGGGCCGCTGGGCACGAGGGGAAATATCGTCCATCGGCGCCTGACCGGCCGACAAGGCGACCGGAGGCGCATCACCCCGGTGCTTCGGCAGGCCGAGCACAGGCCCGCACCCGTGGCAAAGGGCCGGATTATATATGGTTAATCGATACCGCGCAGCCGCCCGCCCACAGGCTTTCTATACTCAAATCCCCGAGCACGCGGAGCCTCGCCATGGCCACCCAACGCCCAGCCGACTTCAACCAGGACCTCCTCGATGATTTCCGCCAGGAAGCCTACGAGGGCTTCAACCGCTGCGAACAACTGCTGATCGACCTGGAGCGCACGCCAGCCGATCCAGAGCGACTGCGCCAGCTCTTCCGCCAGGTCCACAGCTTCAAGGGCAACCTGGGCTACGTCGGCCTCGAACGCCTCAACGCCCTGCCCCAGGCCCTGGAAGATGTCCTCGACCAACTGCGCGAGGGGCAACTGCTCTTCGACAGTCTGCTTGGCGACATCATGCTGCTGATACTGGATCGTCTGCGTGACCTAGTCAGAGGCGCACTCGCCGGCGAGCCTGGACTGCCGCCCGATACCCTGCCGCTGGCCAAGGCGCTGTCTGCGCTGGCCCAGGCTCCCGAACAACGACAGACGGAGATGCGCCAGGCCTTGCTGTTCCGCCTGGACCCAAACACCCGACTGGCGACTCCGCAAGCCGGGCCCGTAACCGATACCGGCGCCCTGGCCCGCCACGGGCTGTCGGATGACCCCGACCTGGCGTTCTTCCTCGACCTCATGCAAGCCGCCGAGCGGCGTTCGCACTATTGGCTCGGTCGGGGTGAGCGCCAGTTGGAGGTGGCATTGGCGATGAACCGCCGCGCCGGCCACCCCGTCGACCCGCGTCAACTCGCCACGGCCGTATGCCTTCATGACCTGGGCATGGCGCTGATGCCCCTCCCCCTCCTGCACAAGGCCGAACGCCTGACTCGGGAGGAGCGACGCCTGATGCAAGCGCATCCACGGATGGGCGCCGACCTGCTGCGACGCCTGCCCCAGTGGGACGAAGCGGCCGAGATCATTCTTCAGCATCAGGAGCACGCGGACGGAAGCGGCTACCCCAAGGGGCTGCGCGAAGCGGAGATCGTACCCGGCGCGCTGATCCTCGACATCGTCGACACCTTCGACGCCCGCACCCACGAACGCGCCCACCAGACCCTCAGCAAGCGCCCCGTCCTGCGTGCGATCCTGGAGATCAACGGCCTGGCCGGCAGCCAGTTCAGCGCCCACTGGGTCGAAACATTCAATGCCTGCCTCAGCGAAGAGCCCCATCTGACCCGACTGTAGCGCCCACCGCGCAGCCGGTTTCCGGTGCAGACCGATAGGTATAAGGCATCACAACCATTGATTTTTGCCGGCATCGGAGCGCCATTTCCCTGTGCTAGTCTCTGCCGATCACGGGCCCCAAGCGGGCCTGGACCACTGAGGAGAGAAGTATGGAAATCAACATCGGAATCGCCGAACAGGACCGCGCCGCTATTGCCGAAGGCCTCTCCCGCCTGCTGGCGGACACTTATACCCTCTACCTGAAGACCCATAACTTCCACTGGAACGTTACCGGTCCGATGTTCAACACCCTTCACCTGATGTTCGAGGGCCAGTACAACGAACTGGCCCTGGCCGTCGACGCCATTGCCGAGCGCATCCGCGCCCTGGGCTTCCCGGCTCCCGGCACCTACGCCGCCTATGCGCGCCTGTCCTCCATCAAGGAAGAAGAAGGCGTACCGACTGCGGAAGACATGATCAAGCAACTGGTCCAGGGCCAGGAAGCCGTGGTTCGCACTGCACGCGGCATTTTCCCGCTACTGGACAAGGTGAGCGACGAGCCGACCGCCGACCTGCTGACCCAGCGCATGCAGGTTCATGAGAAGACCGCATGGATGCTGCGCAGCCTGCTGGCTGTCTGACCCTCCCCGCCCTCCGAGAGGCCCGGCTTGCCGGGCCTTTTTGCTGGGCGACAGCCCCCTGCCTGAACTATGCTTCGAACAATTCCCCTCCTTGTCAGTGCCTGTTGATGAGCCAGCCCTCCAAATCCCCCCTGCTGCTCGAACTCTATCCGGAGGAGACCCGGGAGGCAGCGGAATTGCTCAAGCAGGCCGTTCCGCTCATGGTTCGCCATGACATTCCGCCAAACCCCATCCATTACGCCCTCTGGTACACCTACAGCCAGGGCAAGCAGCCCGACCTCAATCGCCGCCTGGACAAGATCGTCAAGGATTTCGATGCCTTTCCGCCTGATTCGGCAGTGAAGTTGTTCCGCGACTTCATCATCCGAGGCGAGCTGGAGGAAGCGCGAGCCGGCCAACAGCAGGTGATCGAACTTGTCGATGACATAGAGACCGACGTCACTCGCAGCGTGACAGGCAGCACCGTTTACCAGCAAAGCCTGGAAGCGGGCCTGGCAGCCCTGCACGACCCGATAATCGACGACCTGCCCAGCGTGCTGAACGACCTGCACCAGAGCACCCAGTTGATACACGACCAGCAGGAGCAGTTTCTCTACCGCCTGCGCGCTGCCCAGGCCGAGATCCACACCCTGCGCCTGCAATTGGAAAGAGCCCAGATGGCCGCCACGCTGGACAGCCTGACCCAGGTTTTCAACCGGCACGCGTTCACCCGTCTACTGGAACAGGCCCTCGCCGAAAACACCTCGGGCCTGGCGCTGATCATGCTGGATATCGACCACTTCAAGCAGTTCAACGATCACTTCGGCCACCCCCTGGGTGACCGCGTACTCCAGCACGTCGGCCAACTGCTCAAGGACCTGCTGCCCCCGCGTGCCCTGGCAGCCCGCTACGGCGGCGAGGAGTTCTGTGTCGTATTGCGCGACTGCCACGAGCTGGCCAGTGCTCGCGCCTTCGCGGAAATGCTGCGATTGAAGTTCCAATCCCTGCGCGTCAAGGTCCGCCGCACCGACCAGGTGCTGGACACCATCACTGCCAGTTTCGGCATCGCCCTGGCCGAACCGGGCGACAACCTGGAAAGCCTGCTCACACGAGCCGATGACGCCCTCTACCAGGCCAAGCGCAACGGCCGCAACCAGGTCCACCCCGGTGCGCCGGAAGCCGCGCTAACTGCTTGATTTGAGTAGCCCTAGTCTTTCCTGTTAAATAGCGCCCGGTGCCTGCAACCCGCCATAACGTGGGGTTACAGACATAGGCTGGCGCGACCTCATTTACCGGATTACCGGCGCGCCCGCTCTTTCCGTTGTGCGTTTCCTATCAAGGTGAGTCCATTGAACATGTTGAAGATCGTCCATCTGCTGACGGGCGCCGCTGCGCTCCTGTTGTCCTTCATTCCCAGCCTGCGCGGCGATGCCCTGCCCTACCTGCAACAACCCGATGCGCTGTACCTTGCCCTGATCGGGCTGCTCAACCTGCTGATGGCACCGGTCCTTCCCGTCTGGGCACGTGGCACCCGCAGCCAGCTCCAGGCCTCGGTCTCCGCCCTGCTGGTGCTCGCCGTGATCGTGCAGATCGCCGTGCTACTGGCACCGATCCCGGAAATCGGCGGCAAGCCCGCCATCCTGCTGAGCCTGCTGGCGAGCTTCCTCGCCGTTGCGCTGCACCTGCTGCTGAACCTGCGCAAAGTCACCCAGGCCACCCCGATCCTGCAGGACATGAGCAACCGTGAAACCGGCACGGTGAAGTGGTTCAACACCTCCAAGGGCTTCGGCTTCATCTCCCGGGACTCGGGCGATGACATCTTCGTCCACTTCCGCGCCATCCGTGGCGAAGGGCATCGCGTCCTGGTGGAAGGCCAGCGCGTCGAGTTCACCGTGATGCAACGGGACAAGGGCTTGCAGGCGGAGGACGTGATCGCCGCCCTGCCCGGCCGCCGCTGAGCAATACCAGGCCAATGAAAAAGCCCGCCATCACGGCGGGCTTCTTCTTTATATAGAGGCGAAACAGACACAGCTCAGTAATGGGGCGGCGGCGCCTCATCGCCATCGGATGCACCGAACTGGCTCAACAGCTCTTCCTGCCGACGGGCAAGCGCCGCGACCTGCATCTGCAGCCGCTCGACGATCCGCTGCTGTGCCACGATTTCATCATTGAGGGCCTGGATCGTGTCATCCTGGAAAGCCAGGCGAGTCTCAAGCTCCATCACGCGCATTTCCAGACTCATGCCTTACTCCTCCGCGAATCGGAAATCATCCGTCAGGACCAGGCGCAGACGTGCCAGCAGGTCCGCGACCTCCCCTTCGGTGTAGGGAATGGCAGGAGCACGCCCCCACACAGGAGCCGGCCAGGCAGCGTCGCTCTTGCGCCGTGCGATCACATGCACGTGGAGCTGACTGACGACGTTACCCAGCGTGGCGACGTTCATCTTGTCCGCACCGAAACTGTCCTTCAGCACTTCAGCCAGCGACACAGCCTCCTTCCAGAGCTGCTGCTGATCGGCAGCGTCCAACTGGAACAGCTCGCTGACCTCCTCCCGCTTAGGAACCAGGATGAACCAGGGGTACTGCGAGTCGTTCATCAGCAACAGGCGGGAAAGGGGGTAGTCCCCGATCACCCGGCAATCCTGCTGAAGTCTTGGATCCAGATTGAACATGGCGATCTTCACCTCAGTCATGCAAAAGCCCATCAAACGGGGCAAGAAACGGCGAGAAGAATACCCAACCACCACCGACCGGGACAGCCAAAACCGGCAGAGTTACCACTGCGCACCAGAATCGACCACACGCACCACAGTGAGGCGTTACCTCGTAACACCTCAAGCAGCCGTTTCGGTCGCATCGAGAACGAATGACCAATACCCAGCTATCATTTCTACCCAGCGCCTGCACGTCCGGCGGAAAACTCACAACGACAAGAGCAGGCTGCATGGTTTGTGCACGGATGTTGCTTTATGCAACGCCATGGTCGACTGGGTCATTCCGGTACACCTGTTCCGGACGCGAACGTCGCACCAGGCCTAGTTGCACTAAGTGCCTGTAACGACCGCAGAAAAACAAGAACCAAGGGATTGAAGCAAGAACTACGAATATGCGACACGCGCCCACCCGAATTGCGACATGGCCGTGAAGTTTTCGTAAGGAGCGGAGCCCAGCTATCGCCATCTTGAGACGTCGTGCTATAAGTTAGCGCCGACACAAAAAGAAAGAACCGCCTTCAATAAATAAGAAAGCGGCGAGAATCTTCAAAACCAAAGGAGCAATCACAATGCAAGTGATGAAGTGGAGCGCACTGGCCCTGGCCGTGACCGCCGGTACCACCCAGTTGGCGTTCGCCAGCGCCCAGGACGAGTCCAAGGGCTTTGTCGAAGACAGCAGCCTGAAAGTTCTGGCTCGTAACCTGTACATCAACCGTGATTACCATCGCGGTGGTGATGCGACCGAATACCGCGCAGTTGGCGGCAACCCCGCAGGTTACACCTCTGAGTGGGGCCAAGGTTTCATTGGCACCTTTGAGTCGGGCTTCACCCAGGGCACCGTGGGTGTAGGCGTTGATGCATACGGCTTGCTGGGCATCAAGCTGGATAGCGGCAAAGGTCGCGCCGGCATTCTTGAGATGCCCATGGATAGCGATGGCCGCTCCCAAGACGAATTCTCTGAAGCAGGCGCTGCGGTAAAAGTACGAGTGTCCAACTCCGTACTGAAATACGGTAACCAGTTCGTAGCCCTTCCGGTCTTTGCAACCGATGACAGCCGACTGCTGCCTGAGGCCACTACCGGCACCCTGCTGACCGTCCAAGAAATCAAAGGCCTGACCCTGAACGCCGGTCGCTTCACTGCTCTTAATCAGCAATGGCAGACTGATCGCGACAGCGGTCGCATGAAGTCGATCAATGTTTACGGCGGCACTTATGCCATCACTGAGCAACTGAGCACCTCGCTGTTTGCTTCTGACCTGGAAGATACATTCAAGAAGAAGTACGCCAACGTGAACTTGACTGTTCCGCTGGCCGACGAGCAGTCTCTCGGCTTCGATTTCAACATCTACAAAACCGACTACGACAAGAAAGCCTACGGCTCCAGCCTTGATAACACCATCTGGAGCTTGGCAGCCTCTTACACCATGGGCGCCCACAAGTTCACCGTTGCACACCAGCGTAGTAATGGCGATACCGGTTACGACTATGGCGCAGACGGCGGCGGCACCATCTACTTGGCTAACTCCATCCAGGTGAAAGACTTCAACGCTGAAGACGAAACCTCTTGGCAGGCTCGTTACGATATCGACATGGCATCCTTTGGCGTGCCTGGCCTTACCTTCATGGCCCGCTACGTAACCAGCGACAACGCCACTATTCGCGCCAAGGATCGCAGCATCACCGATAGCGACGCTGGCCGCTGGGAGCGCAACTTCGAAGCCAAATACGTCGTGCAAGATGGCGCAGCGAAGGACCTGTCCTTCCGCGTTCGTCAAGCAACCGTTCGCAGCGACAGCTCCTTCGGTGCGTCAAATGATCTGGAAGATGTTCGCCTGATCGTCGAGTACCCGCTGAGCATCCTGTAATACAGGGTTCTTCGGTACGCGACACGAAAAAGCCCGGTCTAGCCGGGCTTTTTCCTTTCCGCTGTCCCGTCATTCATATCGGCAGCGCATAGGTGCCCGTTACATGGGCCACCATCTCTTCCTCCGCCCCTACCGAATACAGCGCAACCTCGCACACAGCCTGACGCCTGCTCAAACGCAGGATGCGAGCATCGGCCAGCAGGTCAACCGGCTTGGGTTTCGCCAGGAAGTTGATATTGAGGTTGCTGGTGACCGCCATCTCCACCCTCCCCAGGCTGCCCAGCACCACCGCGTACATCGCCGCATCGGCCAGCGCCATGATGGTCGGGCCGGACAGGGTGCCGCCCGGGCGGACCAGGCGAGGCTGGAAGGGCACCCGTGCCAGGGCACGGTGGGTGTCGAGGTGGTCGATCTGCAGGTCGATATCCGCCGCCATCGGCACCCCTTCCCGGATCAGCGCCTGCACCTGCTGAGCACTCAATGAAGACATCACCACCCTCCTCTCGCGGTTGGGCCCGCAACCTGTACGCGCCCCGATGAGCGCCGTACAATGCCCAGCCACTCAAACCCATCGCAACCGACGAAACGGCCAAACATGCGTACCAGTCAGTACCTGCTTTCCACCCTCAAGGAAACTCCCGCCGATGCCGTGGTAATCAGCCACCAGCTGCTGCTGCGTGCCGGCATGATCCGCAAGCTGGCGTCGGGCCTCTACACCTGGTTGCCGATGGGCCTGCGGGTACTCCGCAAGGCGGAGACCATCGTCCGCGAAGAGATGAATGCCGCCGGCGCGCTGGAAGTGCTGATGCCCGCCATCCAGCCCGGCGAGCTGTGGCAGGAGTCCGGTCGCTGGGAGCAGTACGGCCCCGAGCTACTGCGCCTGAAGGACCGCCATGGTCGCGAGTTCTGCGTCGGCCCGACCCACGAAGAAGTCATCACCGACCTCGCCCGCAACGAGCTGAACAGCTACAAGCAGCTGCCCATCAACATGTATCAGATCCAGACCAAGTTCCGTGACGAGATCCGTCCGCGCTTCGGCCTGATGCGTGGCCGCGAATTCATCATGAAGGACGCCTACTCCTTCCACGACTCCCAGGCTTCCCTGCAGGACACCTACGACGTCATGTACGGTGCCTACTGCAAGGTCTTCACCCGCCTGGGCCTCGACTTCCGCCCCGTGCAGGCCGACAACGGCTCCATCGGCGGCAGCGGCTCCCACGAATTCCACGTGCTGGCCGATTCCGGTGAAGACGACATCGTCTTCAGCGACAGCTCCGACTACGCCGCCAACATCGAGAAAGCCGAAGCCGTGCCGCGCGAGAAGGAGCGTCAAGCCCCCCGCGAGGAACTGCGCCTGGTCGACACCCCCGACACCAAGACCATCGCCGCCCTGGTGGAGAAGTTCGGCCTGCCGATCGAGAAGACCATCAAGACCCTGGTGGTCCACGGCGCCGAGGAAGGCACCCTGGTGGCACTGATCGTCCGTGGCGACCACGAGCTGAACGAGATCAAGGCTGCCAACCAGCCCCTGGTCGCCAGCCCGCTGGTCTTCGCCAGCGAAGAAGAACTGCGTGCCGCCATCGGCGCCGGTGCTGGCTCCCTCGGCCCGCTGAACCTGCCCATCCCCTGCATCGTCGACCGCTCCGTGGCCCTGATGAGCGACTTCGCCATCGGCGCCAACATCGATGACAAGCACTACTTCGGCGTCAACTGGGAGCGCGACCTGCCGCTGCCCGAAGTCGCCGATCTGCGCAACGTCGTCGCCGGCGACCCGAGCCCCGACGGCAAGGGCACCCTGGTGATCAAGCGCGGCATCGAAGTCGGCCACATCTTCCAGCTCGGCACCAAGTACAGCGAGGCCATGAACCTCAGCGTACTGGGCGAGAGCGGCAAGCCGGTCACCCTGATCATGGGTTGCTACGGCATCGGCGTTTCCCGCGTGGTGGCCGCCGCCATCGAGCAGAACAACGATGACCGCGGCATCCTCTGGCCGGACGCCCTGGCGCCCTTCCAGGTAGCTCTGGTTCCGCTCAAGTACGAGACCCCCGCCGTCAAGGAAGCCACCGACAAGCTGTACGCGGACCTCACCGCTGCCGGCATCGACGTGCTGCTGGACGACCGCGACAAGAAGACCAGCCCCGGCGTGAAGTTCGCCGACATGGAGCTGATCGGCATCCCTCACCGCGTCGTCGTCAGCGAGCGCGGCCTGGCCGACGGCAACCTGGAATACAAGAACCGTCGCGAGACCGAGAGCCAGCCCGTTGCCGTCGACGACGTGCTGGCCTTCATCAAGGCCCGCCTCAACCGCTGATCGAGAAGACATGTCCAAGCGTCGTACCACCCGCCTCCTGGGAGCTGCCTTGTGCAGCTCCCTGTTCCTCGGCGGCTGCGCCAACCACCTGCCCCAACGCAGCGAACATGAGGAGCGTGTCGAACGCAAGCTGCTCAACCACGCCCTGCAGGTCGACGCTGGCGAACCCCGTGTCCTCGAACTGCCGCAACGCCGCGTGCGGGTCTATGACCAGAAGACCTTCGAAGTCACAGAGTTCGAGGTCACCCGCCGCTATGACCGCTACACGCCCTACCAGCCCTGGCGCGAGATCTACGAGATCCCGCTCGGGGCCGTCGCGGTGGTGGCCGGTGTGGGCGCCAACGTCCTCAACGTCGCCCTGCTGGGCAGCCTGCCCGACACCGCCACCAAGGACTGGATCAGCTACGGTTTCGCCGGGCTCAACCCGTTCATGAACGTCGAGTCCAACGGGCGCTCGGAGCAGAACCTGGCCAGCATCGACGAAGAACAGCGCGACAAGCGCGTCGAGTATTCCAGCCTGCCCTGGTCGGAACGGCCGGTGATGGTCACCGCCGGCAAGCAGACCAGCGAGCTGCTCACCGACCGCCATGGCGTGCTGCGCCTCAACCTGCTGGATGGTCCCTTCGCCGATCAGGACATCAGCCGCGTCGGCAAGCTGCTATTGAGCGTCGAAGACCCGCAGGACGGCGCCCGCGCCGAAACCACCCTGATGGTCAGCCGGGACCTGCGCGGCAAGCTGAAGGAAGCCCACGCGCTGGTCTACGAAGACCTGGAAGACGACGAAGTGTCCCAATGGGTCCACCGCGTCAAGCGCCTCTCCGAACTGGGTCTGGAAGAGGAAGCCAGCGAACTGGAACAGAGCCTGATCGAACTGACGCGCAATGATCCGGAACTCCAGCAGGAATTCCTCAAGGCGCTGATGAAGGATGCCGGTCGCCTGGTGGCTGACCCGGGTGAAGGCGAATAGGCCGTCACAACGCGACGGCCACGCCGATTCAGCGACGGACCACGAAACCCGCGATCCCCTGCAGAGAGTGAACCTCCAGCTCCACGGCGCTGACGCGCGCCTCCTCGGGGCCCTGCTCCAGCCAGGCAGCCAACTCACGAACGGCAGCCTCTTCCCCCTCGAACAGCACCTCTACGCGACCATCCTCGAGGTTGCGCACCCAGCCATCCAGTTCCAGCCGGTCGGCCTCTTCCTGGGTGGACTGGCGGTAATAGACGCCCTGCACCTTGCCGCTGACGTAGCCATGCATGCAGATTCTCGCCATCACGGTTTCTCCTGCCGCAGGCCGGCCAGCCGCTCGCTCAAGCCCTTCGCGGTCTGCTCGCCCAGCAGGCGATCGCGCACCTGGCCACGGGCATCAAGGATGTAGGTCACCGGCAACGCCTCGCTGCGCGGCAGCTTGAAGCGCTCGGAAGGGTCCTGGGCCAGCACGGTGAAGCCGATGCCCATCTGGCGGCTCGCCTTCTCCAGTTCGGCGCCCTGCAAGCCATCGAAGTTCACCCCCATGACCTGTACGCCCTGCCCCTTCATCTGTTCCGCAAGCGCGTTCAGCTCGGGGATTTCCGTCCGGCACGGCGCGCACCACTCCGCCCAGTAATTGATGACCAGCCACTGGTTTTCGAAGCGCTCACTCGTTACCTTCTGCCCATGCTGATCGAGGCCCAGATCCTCAGAACAGCCTCCCAGCAACAGAGCGGCCCCCGAAACGATGAGCGCCCCGAAAACAGCCTGGAGTCGTGATCCCATCTCGTCGATCCTCGTACCTGCGGGGTTGATATGACGTTGGATGCCCTGCGCCTCGAGGTACCGGACATCGTCGACGAGGACGGCAGCTGCCTCATGGGGCTCAACCCCGCGCTGGCCAACGCCCGGCTGCTGCCCCTGGAGACCGGCCTGCAACAGGCCCTGGGACAACTGTTCCGCCTCAATCGAAGTGCGGTGACCTTACTCGAAAGGCAGCGGGCGCTGCAAAGCTTCAGCGAGGAATACCGCCACTACGCCACCGATTTCATCGAGTCGCGCTCTCCGCCGCCGCTGTTCCTGCGCTACTGCGCCGAACTGGCCGCCGGCTTCAAGCGCCTCCTCCTGCAGATCCTCCAGGGCCGCCAGCCCTCGCTTCCGCACCTGGCCTGGTGCCTTTACATGGCCCAACACTTCACCGCGCAGACGCTGATGCGCCACTACCAGCAGTACCAGGAGCCACCCGGCGGCCTCTGGCGTGACAGCCACCTGCTGTACTGGATAGGCGAACACCAGGGCTGCCTGGACGAACCGGTCGCCGCCGCCTTCCGCCCGACTCCGGCCGACACCCTGCGCGGCCTCTACCAACAGGTCCTGCTGTTGGCCCTGAGCAACCCGTTCCACCTCACCGACGGCGAGTGCCCATTGCTGTTCGGCGCACTCGCGCCCCTGGCCGGTCTCGCCAGGCTGCTGCCCTGGGACGGTGAGGACGAGTCCGAGGGCCCGGTCGTCGACCTCGGCCTCCCGCAACCCTACCTGCCACTGGACCAGCCCGCCCGCGCCCCATCCGCCCAATTGCGCCGGCTCGAACTGGGCCCACTGCTGGTGGCCCTGTATGAGCCCGCCCCCCTGCAGAGCCCGGTCGAGCACGATCTGCTGGAGCGCGTCAGTGCCAACTGGCTGGGCCGCCAGCAACGGCGCCACGCGCGTACCGAGAACGAAGCGGCCTGCACCCTGATCGCCGGCCTGCCGGCCATCCACGCCCACCTGCTGGCCCAGCGCCCCGGGGCCATCGAAGCCCGCATGCAGGACGCCAGCGCCGGCGGCGCACGCCTGCTCTGCCTGCCAAACCAGGCACCGCAACTGGCAGTCGGCCAACTGGTACTGCTGCTCAACAGTGGCACCCCCACCCTGGCCCTGGTGCGCTGGCGCCATGGCAACCGCGAGGGCCTGCACATCGGGCTGCGCTACCTCAAGGGACTGCCCCGCCCCGTCTGGCTGAGACGCGCCCCCAACGCCCAGACCCACCCGGGCGTCCTGCAAAGCACCCCGGCCCCCGGTAACGGCTGGCACCACGGCCTGTGGCTGCCCCAGGACCAGTTCGTCGAAGGCGAACAGCTCTGGCTCCAGCTCGCCAACGTCAACAGCCAGGCCATGCTGCCGCTGCCTGCCTCGAACCTGGCGACACCCCTGGTGGCCCGCCACCCGCTGAAACTTGCCTGATCGGCCAAACTGCGAGCCGAGTCACGCCGCGCGCCGCTCAAGCGCACAGTTTCCCCGCTCATCGATTCCTATAATTAGCGGCCTATCGTCCGTCGCCCTGCCCGAAGACAGGAATCTCAACGATGTCTCAGAACCTCGACAAACTGATCGGCCCCGTTCCCTCCCGAATCGTCGAAGGCGCGCATTTCGTAGTGACCCCCTACGAGGGTCGCGTGGCCGAATTCAACGTCGCCGCCTGGCTGCAACTGCCCGGACTGGCCAGCCTGCCGGTATCGCTGCTGGTGAGCTACCGCGATGGCGAAGCCCGCCGGGAAATCATGGTCGACCATGGCAAGGTCAACGCTCACGGCAAGATCCTGCTTTCCGGCATCGCCCGCCTGCCCGCCCGGCAGCGCATTGAGGACATGCAGGTGCGCCTGAAATCGGCCGTACCCTGCCAGAGCCTGCTGGTCGAAGAGCTGTTCGTGCAGGCCGTCGAACAGGTCGTCAGCGACAGTCACCAAGCCCTGGCCTGACAACACCTCGAAAACGAAAAAAACCCGCCAAAGCGGGTTTTTTCATTGGGCCAGCGCCCCAGTCAGGCGCGCGCAGCATCATTCGTGTGCGGCGAAGACTCATCTCGCCGGGCTGGCAACGTGTCGTCCGATGCCCTGGGCGGCACCAGCGACTCCGGCCAGCGGGTGAAACGCAGCCCGGTGATACGGTTCAGGCGTTCGAGGGCCTCTTCCGGATCACGCTCATGTAGGTGGACGACCTTCGATCTGCCCTTGCTCATAGAAGTAATTCAGTCCTTGCGGCCCGCCTGCTGGCAGGGTAATGGCATGTTGAGCAGGTGTTTGCCAGAAACGTGCCAGTCGCCCCGGAATGCAGGAATGCCCCACGGTTACACGCCAGATACCAAGCGCCACGAAACGGACACCCCATAGGTAACTGACCTTTTTTGTCACTCCTCGACCGGCCGCAGCCAACTGGCCAGGCTCTTGTCGAACAATGCCTGCTGATCCTCCTGCAGTCGCTCAAGCGCGACCTTCAACGCCGGATACCAGGGTTCGTCCAGGTGAGCCGGCAACTGCGCCGGTTTCGGCAACGGCCAGGGGCAGTGGTTGAGCAACTGGTGCAGGCTGTAGTTGGAAAGGTCCCTGCACAGTACCCAGGACCCCACCGCCACAGGGCACGCCAGATGCTGGGCCTCAAGGAAGTCCATCAGCTCCAGCCACTCATCCTCCGGCAGCAGCCAACCGGCGCGCTGCGCATCCAGGCGGCGGACCGGCAGGCCGCGCTGCTGGCGGTCATGCATGACCCGCAGGATGCCCAGCACCACCAGCAGGCGCGGCAAGGCCTGGCGACGCCAGTGGCGCGAATGGCCCAGGTTGCACACCAGCTCCGCACCGAACAGCACGATCACCCACGAGACATAGACCCACAACAGGAACAGCGGAACCGTGGCAAACGCACCGTAGATCAATTGATAGCCGGGAAAGAGGCTGACATACAGGCCGAACAAGGCCTTCGCCAACTCGAACAACAAGGCCGTGAACGCTCCCCCCACCACGGCATGGCGCAGGGGCACGCGGACGTTGGGCACCGCCGCATAGAGCAGGGTAAAGGCCGCCACGTTGAACAGCAGCGGGGTGAACCCCAGCAGCGCGCGGGTACCGGCGATCTCGTTGAGGCTGGACAGCAGCGCCAGGGAAGTGATGTAGGTGCTGACCGCGAAGCCTGCGCCCAGCAGCAGCGGCCCCAGGCTCAGCACCGCCCAGTAGAGCAGGAAGCTGGCCATGCCCCGGCGCCGCTGGCGCACGCGCCAGATGGTGTTGAAGGCCTTCTCGATGGTCACCAGCATGGTGAAGGCGGTGATTGCCAGCAGCCCCACACCCACCCAGGTCAGGTGCCGCGCCTGCAGCGTGAAGCCCTGCAGGTACTCCTGCACTGCCTCGCCGGTACTGGGCACGAAGTTGTGGAAGATGAACCGCTGGATCTGCTCGCCCATGCCCTGGAAGGCAGGGATCACCGAGAGCATGGTGAAGGTCACCGTCATGATCGGCACCACGGCGAACAGGCTGGTGTAGGTCAGGGCCGCAGCGCTGTTGAAACCGTTGTCGCTGATGAAGCGCTGCAGCAGGAAACGCCAGAACTCCTCGATGTCTCTGATCCGCTGGCGCATTCCTTCTCCTTCGTTGACTGAGGTGCCGTGTCCGCTGCCCGAAACCATATGCACGGTTCAGGCCCGCACGCGGACGCGGTTAGAATAGCCGCCTCACTCAAGGCCTTGCGACCCCCGCCATGACCGAAATGACCCTGTATCACAATCCACGCTGCTCGAAATCCCGTGGTGCGCTGGAGCTGCTGGAGGCCCGCGGCCTCACCCCGACCGTGGTGCGCTACCTCGAAACCCCGCCCAGTCCGGCCGAGCTGAAGACCCTGCTGGCGCGCCTGGGCATCGGCGCCCGCCAGTTGCTGCGCACCGGCGAGGAGGAATACCAGAGCCTGGGGCTGGCCGACACCGGGCTCAGCGACGACCAGTTGATCGACGCCATGAGCCAGCACCCGCGCCTGATCGAGCGGCCCATCCTGGTGGTGGGTGACAAGGCCGTGGTGGGTCGCCCGCCGGAGAAGGTACTGGAGATCCTGCCTTGAGCACGCCCTACGTCCTCGTCCTCTACTACAGCCGCCACGGTGCCACCGAGCGCATGGCTCGCCAGATCGCCCGTGGCGTCGAACTCGCCGGGCTGGAAGCGCGCCTGCGCACCGTGCCAGCAGTGTCCGCCGACTGCGAGGCCAGCGCGCCGGACATCCCCGCCGAAGGCGCCCCGTACGCCACCCTCGACGACCTCAAGGGCTGCGCCGGGCTGGCCCTGGGTAGCCCGACCCGTTTCGGCAACATGGCGGCACCGCTGAAGTACTTCATCGACGGCACCAGCAGCCTCTGGCTCAGTGGCGAACTGGTGGGCAAGCCGGCCGCCGTCTTCACCTCCACCGCCAGCCTGCACGGGGGCCAGGAGAGCACTCTGCTGTCCATGCTGCTGCCCCTGCTGCACCACGGCATGCTCATCACCGGCATTCCCTACAGCGAACCCGCCCTGCTCAGCACCACCGGCGGCGGCACCCCCTACGGCGCCAGCCACTACGCCGGCGCCGACGGCAAGCGCGGTCTGGATGAGCAGGAGAGCGCCCTCTGCCGCGCCCTGGGCCAACGCCTGGCACAAACGGCTCTGCGACTGGAGAACGGACGTGGCTAGAACACCCAAGAAACTCCCGGAGCTGGACTGGCTCGCCCCGCGCCTGGCCATCAGCCGCGCCCTGAGCCTGGCCAGCTTCCTCGGCCTGATCCTGCTGCTGACCGTATGGACCCTGGTGTACGCGGACCTGAACGGTGCCCGCTACTGGGTGGTGCTCAGCATCGAGCTGCTGCCCCTGGTGCTGCTGGCCCCCGGGATGCTCCTCGGCAACGCCCGCGCCCACGCCTGGGCCTGCTTCGTGATCAACCTCTACTTCATCCAGGGTGTACTGGCCGCAGCCGATCCCAAGCGCATGGTGTTCGGCTGGCTGATGGTGGTGCTCAGCGTGGTGCTGTTCTGCGCGGCATTGCTGTACACGCGCTGGAAGTTCCAGCACAACCGCAAGCTGGCCGGGGAAAGCTGAGGTCGGGAACGGTGAGTCGAGCGAAGCGCCCTACGGGGCGCTTCGTCGTTACCAGCCCAGGGTTTCCTTGAGGAAGGGGATGGTCAGCTTGCGCTGCGCCTGGAGAGAGGCCTGGTCCAGGCGTTCGAGGATGTCGAACAGCACGCTCATGTTGCGCGAGCCGCGGGTCATGATGAAACGGCCGACTTCCTCGGTCAGGTGCAGGCCACGGCGCGAGGCCCGCAACTGCAGGGCACGCAGCTTGTCTTCGTCGGAAAGGGCGTGGAGCTGGAAGATCAGCGCCAGGGTCAGGCGCGACTTCAGGTCCGGCAGGGCGATGCGCAGCTCACGTGGCGCGGTGTTGGCGGCCAGCAGCAGCTTGCGGCCGGCATCGCGCAGGCGGTTGAACAGGTGGAACAGCGCCTCTTCCCAGTCGGCGCGCCCGGCGACGGCATCCAGGTCATCCAGGCAGACCAGCTCGCACTGCTCCAGGTTGTCGAGGATCGCCGTGCCGTACTGCACCAAGTCCGCCAGGGGCAGGTACACCGCCTGCTCGCCACGCTGCTCGAAGCGCAGGCAGGCCGCCTGCTGCAGATGGCTGCGTCCAACACCCTCCGCACCCCACAGGTAGATCAGGCTCTCGGTCCACCCGGCATCGGGCTCGCAAAGGCGCTCGACATAGCCGAGGGCCGCGGCGTTGGCGCCAGGGTAATAGTTGGCGAAGGTCGCGTCGTCACGCAGGCGCACGCCAAGGGGAAGCTGGATGGGTTTCATGCCGTATCGCTGGGTTCGTCGGAACCGCTGCCGGTCTCTCCGTAAAGATCCGAAAGTTTATAGAAATCATGCGCATGGCGCAGCAAAACCATGATCACCGCCGCCACGGGCAGCGCCAGCAGCACGCCGGTGAAACCAAACAGCTGGCCGCCGGCGAGGATCGCGAAGATCACCGCCACCGGGTGCAGGCCGATCCGATCCCCCACCAGCATGGGCGTCAGCACCATACCCTCGAGCAACTGGCCGACACCAAACACCAAGGCAATTCCCAGCAGGGCATAGAGATCGACCCCGCCGAACTGGAACAGCGCCACCACCACGGCCATGCCGATACCAACGATGAAGCCCATGTACGGCACGATGCTGGCCAGCCCGGCCAGCAGGCCGATCAGCAGCCCGAGGTCGAGGCCGACGATCATCAGGCCCACCGCGTAGATGGCCCCCAGGGCCAGCATCACCAGCAGTTGCCCGCGCATGAACGCCCCCAGCACCTCGTGGCATTCACCGGTGAGCTTCACCACCAGCCCTTCGCGGCTGCGCGGCAGCAGGCCACGCAGCTTGGCCACCATCAGGTCCCAGTCACGCAACAGGTAGAACCCCACCACCGGAATCAGCAGCAGGTTGCCCACCCAGCCCACCAGCGCAAGGCCCGAAGCCGTGGCACTGGCCAGGATCACGCCCACCAGGTCGGTGGTCTGCCCCAGGTGGCCACTGACCACCTCCTTGAGCTTGTCGAAGCGCCAGAAGCCCTGAGGCAACCCCAGCTTGGCCTGGACCCAGGGCAACGCACTGTTCTGCAGCCAGTCCAGCATCTGCGGTGCCGTCTCGTAGAGCCGCGCCACCTGCCGCGCCAGCATCGGGATCAGGATCAGCAACAGTGCCAGCAGCACCAGACTGAACAGCGTGAACACCGCCACCACACCCCAGGTACGGGAAAGCCCACGTGCCTCCAGGCGGTCCACCAGCGGGTCCCCCATGTAGGCCAGCAGTATGCCCACCAGGAACGGCGAGAGGATCGGGTGCAACAGGTACAACAGCCAGCCCAGGAGCAGCACGCCCCCGAGCCACAGCCAGCGACGCGAATCAGTCATGACGGTCCCTCATCCCGGACGAATGTGGCAGGTTAAGCATCCTTACCACTGGAAACGCAACGCATTCTGCCGTGGCACGACCTGCGGCGCGGCGCCCGGTGCAGCCGGTTGGGCCGCGTCCACCGGCGCCTGCTCGGCCGGCGACTCGGTCAACCCACTGAGGGCCAGTTGGGCGCGCAATTGGTCGACGCTGGCGCTGACGCGGAAGCGCAGGACATCGCCTTCCACCAGGTACAAGCGGGCCCCGAAGGGCTCCAGTGCCCGCGACAGCTCGGCATAGCGGTCCAGGTCGGCGCCCTTCACTTCCAGCACCTGATCCTGACCGACGCCTGGCGCCACCACGAAACGCGGCGCCAGGCGCTGGCTCACGGCGAGCATCACGGCATCGGCCAGGGCCGCCGGATCGGCCGCCTCCAGGGTGCCCTGCTCGCGGCTGTCGCCGATCCACAGGTGCCAGGTGGCCTTCCACTTGCCATCCGTCTCGCTGGCCAGCACGGCGAGCAGGGCATCGGCACCATAACGCTCGGAGGCCGGGCGCAAGGCTGCCGGGTCGGCGGCAGTCAGGCTCTCCGGCGTCGCGGCCAGTTGCTCACTGAGGTCCGCCAGCGGCAGGCGCAGCGGCAGTCCACGGTGCTGGGCGGCATCACGCAGAGGGGCGGCGGCGGTCTGGGCGTCGCCCACCAGGCTCGCCCCCTCGGCCGCCTGGTTCAGCCACCAGGTCAGGATCGCCGGGCGGTTGGCACTCCACAGGCCGATGCCGGCCTGGCGGAAGATGCGATCGGTGGTTACCGGGTCGAAGTCCACCTGCAGCGACTGGCCCTCGTAGCCGAACTGGCTGATCAGTTGCTGCGGGTTCTTGCGCACCTCGGCCAGTGCCGGGCTGTTCAGCGCCTTGGTGTCCCCGGTCAGACGGATCACCAGGGTTTCCAGCGCGCGGTTAAGCGCCTGGTCGCGCTCCTCGGGCTGCTGGGACAGCACCGGCTCACGCACCTGGTAGAGAGTAGCGACCGTTTCGGCATGGGCCAGCGGGCTGAGCAGCGGCAGGCAGACCAACAACAGGCGGGCGATCAGGCGCATGGGGGACTCTCGACAAACGGATGGAGCGGCCGGAGCCGCATCGGGAAGGGCTATACCTTAAACAGGCCCATCCTGGCCGGCAACGGGCGGTGCCCGGCGGTGCAGGCTTTTCCCCCTGCGCGACCGCTGCCGATGGCTGCTACAGGCCAACCCTGATAAAATCGCGCGCCTTCGCGAACCGGCCCTCGTCGCCGGTCGACCCACGAATTTCCCCTAAAGGCCTGGATCTATGAGCAAGCAACCCTCCCTGAGCTACAAGGACGCCGGTGTGGACATCGACGCGGGCGAAGCCCTGGTCGAACGCATCAAGGGCGTGGCCAAGCGCACCGCTCGCCCTGAAGTGATGGGCGGCCTGGGTGGCTTCGGCGCCCTCTGCGAGATCCCGGCCGGCTACAAGCAGCCGGTGCTGGTCTCCGGCACCGACGGCGTCGGCACCAAGTTGCGCCTGGCGCTGAACCTGAACAGGCACGACAGCATCGGCCAGGACCTGGTCGCCATGTGCGTGAACGACCTGGTGGTCTGCGGCGCCGAGCCGCTGTTCTTCCTCGACTACTACGCCACCGGCAAACTCAACGTCGACGTGGCCGCCACCGTGGTCACCGGCATCGGCGCCGGTTGCGAACTGGCCGGCTGCTCCCTGGTAGGCGGTGAGACCGCCGAGATGCCCGGCATGTACGAAGGCGAGGACTACGACCTGGCCGGCTTCTGCGTCGGCGTGGTGGAAAAGGCCGAGATCATCGACGGCTCCAAGGTCCGCACCGGCGACACCCTGATCGCCCTGCCCTCCTCCGGCCCGCACTCCAACGGCTACTCGCTGATCCGCAAGATCATCGAGGTCAGTGGCGCCGACATCGAGCAGGTCCAGCTGGACGGCAAGCCCCTGGCCGACCTGCTGATGGCCCCGACCCGTATCTACGTCAAGCCGCTGCTCAAGCTGATCAAGGACACCGGCGCGGTGAAGGCCATGGCCCACATCACCGGCGGCGGCCTCACCGAGAACATCCCGCGCGTACTGCCCGAGGGTGCCCAGGCCGTCATCGACGTCGCCAGTTGGACCCGCCCGGCCGTATTCGACTGGCTGCAGGAGAAAGGCAACGTCGACGAGCGCGAAATGCACCGCGTGCTCAACTGCGGCGTCGGCATGATCATCTGCGTGGCCCCCGAGCAGGTCGACGTGGCCCTGGAAACCCTGCGCGCCGCCGGCGAACAGCCCTGGGTCATCGGCCAGATCGGCGCAGGCGCCGAAGGCAGCGAGCGCGTCGTGCTGAACAACCTGAAAGCCCACTGATGACCGACCGCTGTGACGTGGTGGTGCTGATTTCCGGCTCCGGCAGCAACCTGCAGGCCCTGATCGACAGCACCACCAGCGCCGGGCATCCGGCGCGAATCCGCGCGGTGATCTCCAACCGCGCCGATGCCTACGGCCTGGAGCGTGCGCGCCAGGCCGGCATCGAAACCCGTGTACTGGACCATCGCGAATTCGACGGGCGCGAAGCCTTCGACCAGGCCCTCGCGGCACTGATCGACAGCTTCTCTCCGCAGCTGGTGGTTCTGGCCGGCTTCATGCGCATCCTCACCCCGGGTTTCGTGCGCCACTACACCGGCCGCCTGCTGAACATCCACCCCTCCCTGCTGCCCCGCCACAAGGGCCTGCACACCCACCAGCGCGCGCTGGAAGCCGGCGATGCCGAGCACGGGTGCAGCGTCCACTTCGTGACGGAGGAACTCGATGGTGGCCCTCTGGTCGTACAAGCGGTGATCCCGGTAGAGTCTGGCGATTCGCCAGACACCCTGGCCCAGCGGGTGCACGCCGAGGAACACCGTATCTACCCGCTGGCCGTGCGCTGGTTCGCCGAAGGTCGTTTGCGCCTCGGCGAGAACGGCGCACTACTGGACGGCCAAGCGTTGCCCCCTACCGGGCAGCAGTTGCGTAACTAGGAGATTTGCCAATGCGTCGTGCTGTGCTGTTGCTCCTCGCCCTCTTCACCCTGCCGGTCACCGCGGCCGAGCTGAAGCCGTTCAAGGCCAGCTACACCGCCGACTGGAAGACCATGCCCATCAGCGGCAGCGCCGGCCGCGCCCTGAAGCAACTGGACGATGGGCGCTGGCAGCTGGATTTCGAGGCCTCCATGCTGGTGGCCAGCCTGAGCGAAATCAGCGTGTTCCGCCTGGAGAAAAACACCTTCCTGCCCGTCACCTACCGCTTCAACCGCAGCGGCCTGGGCAAGCGCAAGCAGGTCGAGCTGGACTTCGACTGGGGTGAGAAGCAGGTCATCGGGACCGACCGCGACAACCAGGTGCGCTTGCCCCTGAACCGCGGCATGGTCGACAAATCCACCTACCAACTGGTGCTCCAGCGCGACGTCGCCGCCGGCAAGAAGAGCATGAGCTACCAGGTGATCGACGGCGACGAAGTGGAAACCTACGACTTCCGCGTCCTCGGCCAGGAGCGCGTGGACACCATGGCCGGCAGCGTCGATGCCATCAAGGTCGAGCGCGTGCGCGACCCTACCCAGAGCAGCCGCAAGACCACCCTCTGGTTCGCCAAGGACTGGGACTACCTGCTGGTGCGCCTGAACCAGGTGGAAAAGGACGGCAAGGAATACCAGATCATGCTCAAGGAAGGCAGCGTCGACGGCCGCGAGGTCAAGGGCAGCTGACCCACCACACCACCTCCCAGAAGCCGGGCCCTGCGCCCGGCTTTTTATTGGACACCACACCGCACGACAGGCTGGCAGCCACGCCGGACGGGTATAGGATGTCGGGGCACAGCCCTTGAGGACGCCCTCATGACCCCTTACCTGCCCCTTTCCTGCGAGCTGTACGACTACATCGAACTGGCCTGCCTGCATCGCTACCAGTTGCTTATCGAACTGGACGACGGCCGCCAGTTGGAAGCCCGCGCCATGGACACCGAGACCGACCGCAACAAGGACGAATTCCTGCTGGTACACAGCGAGGCCGGGCGCGAGCGCTTGCGGCTGGACCAGATCGCCGCCATCACCCCGCTGACCGAAGGCGCGCACTTCGGCCGGGTGCTGCTGGGCAACCAGGTCTGCTGAGCGCCAGGCGGATTCCCCAGCCATGAAAAAGCCGGGCATTGCCCGGCTTCTTCCCATTCAACCCGCACTCACCACATCAGGTCGTCCGGCACCTTGTAGGCGGCATACGGATCGTCCTCGTCCACCTCTTCGGAGGCGACGTTGAGCAACACGATGCGGCGCGGGTCGCGCTCCTGGATACGCAGGGCGGCATCACGCGGGATCACCTCGTAGCCGCCGCCGTGCTGGACGATGGCCAACGAGCCACGGCTCAGCTTGTCGCGCATCAGGTCGTTGACGGCGATGCGCTTGACCTTCTTGTTGTCGACGAAATTGTAGTAGTCGTCGGTGGTCAGCTTGGGCAGGCGGGTGCGTTCGATCAGTTGTTTGACCTGCGCCGCACGGGCCTTCTGGTCGGCCTTTTCCTGCTGCTGGCGGTTCAACTCCTGGTCCCTGGCCAGTTTCTCGGCCTGGGCCTGGAGGGCGGCCTGGCGCAGGCTGTCGTCCTTCTCCACCTGGTTCTTCTTCTCCAGGCGTTGTTGCTTCTGCTGTTGCTTACCGGCCTGCTTGGCCTGCTTTTCACTGACCAGTCCGGCTTTCAGCAGCTGGTCACGAAGGGAAAGGCTCATGGGTCGTTCAGTCTCTCTGCTTAGCAGCCAAGGGTGGCTTTTTCCTGTTTCTTGGCCTCGCCCCAGAGGGCGTCCAGTTCATCCAGGGTGCAATCTTCAATGGGACGACCCGCTTCGCGCAATGCCTGTTCGATGTAGCGGAAGCGCCGCTCGAACTTGGCGTTGGCCGAACGCAGCGCCGTCTCGGGGTCGACCTTCAGGTGACGGGCGAGGTTGACCGCAACGAACAGCAGGTCGCCCAGTTCCTCGGCTACCGCCTCGGGGTCGTTCTCGCTCATGGCTTCGAGGACCTCGTCCAGCTCCTCGCGGACCTTGTCCACCACCGGCAGCGCCTCGGGCCAGTCGAAACCGACCTGGGCTGCGCGCTTCTGCAACTTGGCTGCCCGGGACAGGGCCGGCAGCGCGCTCGGCACGTCGTCCAGCAGGGAAAGCTGCTCCGGGGCGACAGCCTGCTCGGCGCGCTCCTCGGCCTTGATCTCCTCCCAGCGCTGCTTGATGGCGGCCTCCTCCAGGCGTGCCATGTCCGGGGCGCCGTACAGGTCGCCGTCGGGGAACACATGGGGATGGCGGCGCACCAGCTTGCGGGTGATCGCATCCACTACCGTGGCGAACTCGAAGCGACCCTCCTCCTTCGCCAATTGGCTGTAGTAGACGACCTGGAACAGCAGGTCACCCAGCTCGCCGGGCAGGTGGGCGAAGTCGCCCCGCTCGATGGCATCCGCCACCTCGTAGGCCTCTTCGAGGGTGTGCGGGACGATGCTGGCGTAGTCCTGCTTCAGGTCCCAGGGGCAGCCGTACTGCGGGTCACGCAGCCGGGCCATCAGGTGCAGCAGGTCATTGAGTTGGTACATGGCAGATCCAGTGGTTTGAACCCGGCGCAACCTGAATGTCACGCGCGAATCGCGCAGCGGTTCAGGCTGCGCGATTACGACGGGCCTCGATGATGTTGGGCAGCTGGGCGATCTTCGCCAGCAGACGGCCCAGGGCGTCCAGCCCCGGAATCTCGATGGTCAGCAGCATGGAGGCGGTGTTGTCCTCCTTGTTCGAACGGGTGTTCACCGCCAGCACGTTGATGCGCTCGTTGAGCAGCACCTGGGACACATCACGCAGCAGGCCGGAACGGTCGTAGGCCTTGATGACGATGTCCACCGGGTAGGTCTGCACCGGCACCGGGCCCCAACTGACCTGGATCATCCGCTCGGGTTCGCGGCTGGCCAGTTGCAGCGCCGAGGCGCAGTCCTGGCGGTGGATGCTGACGCCACGGCCGAGGGTGATGTAGCCGACGATCGGGTCGCCCGGCAGCGGTTGGCAGCAGCCGGCCATCTGGGTGAGCAGATTGCCGACACCCTGGATCTGCACGTCGCCGCGCTTGCCCGGCTTGTACTGTCCGGCAGAACGACGGGGGATAAGCTCCAACTGCTCGCTGGTGCCGCGCTCCGGCTCCACCAGTTGCTGGGCGTTGCCCACCACATGGGCCAGGCGCAGGTCGCCGGCGCCCAGGGCCGCGTGCATGTCCTCGGCGGTGCGCAGGTTGCACTTCTCGGCGAGCTTCTCGAAGTCCACCGGCGGCAGCGCCAGGCGCGCCAGCTCGCGCTCGAGCATAGCCTTACCGGCAGCGACGTTCTGGTCGCGGGCCTGCAGCTTGAACCAGTGGACGATCTTCGCCCGCGCCCGGGAAGTGGTGATGTAGCCCAGGTTGGGGTTGAGCCAGTCGCGGCTCGGCGCCCCCTGCTTGCCGGTGATGATCTCCACCTGCTCACCGGTCTGCAGGCTGTAGTTCAACGGCACGATACGCCCGTTGATCTTTGCGCCCCGGCAGTTGTGGCCGATTTCGGTGTGCACGCGGTAGGCGAAGTCCAGGGGCGTGGCGCCCTTGGGCAGGTCGATGGCGTGGCCATCGGGGGTGAAGACGTAGACGCGGTCGGGCTCGATATCGACCCGCAACTGCTCGGCCAGCCCGCCGATGTCGCCCAGCTCCTCATGCCACTCCAGCACCTGGCGCAGCCAGGAGATCTTCTCTTCGTAGTGGTTGGAGCTGGTCTTGACGTCGGTGCCCTTGTAGCGCCAGTGGGCGCAGACGCCAAGCTCGGCCTCCTCATGCATGGCCTGGGTGCGGATCTGCACCTCCAGCACCTTGCCGTCCGGGCCGATCACCGCCGTATGCAGGGAGCGGTAGCCGTTCTCCTTGGGGTTGGCGATGTAGTCGTCGAATTCCTTGGGGATGTGGCGCCACAGGGTGTGCACGATGCCCAGCGCGGTGTAGCAATCGCGCACTTCCGGCACCAGCACACGCACGGCGCGCACGTCGTAGATCTGGCTGAACTGCAGGCCCTTGCGCTGCATCTTCCGCCAGATGGAATAGATGTGCTTGGCACGCCCGCTGATGTCGGACTTGATGCCCGCCGCCGAGAGCTCCTGGCGCAGCTGGTTCATCACATCGGCAATGTACTGCTCGCGGTCCAGGCGGCGCTCGTGCAGCAGCTTGGCAATCTTCTTGTACTGGTCGGGCTCCAGGTAGCGGAAGGACAGATCCTCCAGCTCCCACTTGATGTGGCCGATGCCCAGCCGGTGGGCCAGGGGCGCATAGATGTCGAACACTTCACGGGCAACGCGGTGGCGCTTCTCCTCGTCGGCGCTTTTCACCTCACGGATGGCACAGGTGCGCTCGGCCAGTTTGATCAGGGCGACGCGCACGTCGTCGACCATCGCCACCAGCATCCTGCGCAGGTTCTCTACCTGGGTCTGGGTGCCCAGCACCATGGACTGGCGCGGGTTGAGGCTGGCACTGATGGCGGCCATGCGCAGCACGCCCTCGATCAGCTTGGCGACCACCGGGCCGAAGCGCTGCTGCACGTCGGCCAGGGGGATCTTGCCCTCGCGCACGCCTCGGTAGATCACCGCGGCCACCAGGGACTCCTGGTCGAGCTTGAGGTCCGCGAGGATCTCGGCGATCTCCAGGCCCGTCTGGAAGCTGGAAGTGCCTTCAGCCCAGAGATTCTGCGCGGCATTGGCCTGCTGCTCGGCATCGCGGGCGAACTCGCAGGCCTGCTTCAGCACGGCGCGGTCCAGCACCGGATCGAGACTGAGCACATGGTCCAGCCATGCCTCGAGGTTGATACTGCCGTCGGTGTTGACCGGCTGTTGCGCTCTGACCTGTACCATCTTGCCTTACCTTCCCTACGGCGCATGCCAGCGCGCCGGATGATCGCCAGCCTCTCTGGGCCAGTCGGATTACGCGAGCGTCCTAGCCCGCCTCGAATAACGCCATGGCCTCCACATGCGCCGTCTGCGGGAACATGTCGAGGATGCCGGCCGTCCTCAGCCGGTAGCCCTGCCGGACCAGCTCGGCGCTGTCGCGCGCCAGGGTGGCCGGGTTGCAGGACACATATACCACCCGCTTCGCCTTCAGTTCGCCCAGGTGACGAGCCACCTCGAACGCCCCGTCACGCGGCGGGTCCAGCAGCATGGCGTCGAAGCCCCCGGTCGCCCAGGTGGCTTCGGCCAGCGGCTTCGACAAGTCGGCCGCAAAAAAGTGCACATTGCCCAGGCCATTCGCCCGGGCGTTGTCGCGGGCCCGTTCGACCATCGCCTCGACGCCTTCCACCGCCACCACTTCGCGGCACATCCGCCCCAGCGGCAGGGCGAAATTGCCCAACCCACAGAACAGGTCCAGAACCCGCTCGTGGCCCTGGGGTGCCAACCAGTCTAGCGCCTGGCGGACCATCGCTTCGTTGATCCAGGCATTGACCTGGACGAAATCGCCCGGGCGGTAGCCCAGCGCCAGGTCCCACTGTTCCAGTCGGTAACCCAGCTGCGCGTCGGCGTGGTCCGGCTGCGGCTCGCCCGCACCCTGCAGCCAGAGCAACGCCTGGTGCTCGGCGCAGAACGCGCGCAGGCGTGCCAGGTCGCCGTCGACCAGCGGTTGGGTATGGCGCAGCAGGAGGGAAGAGGCGGTGCCGTGAAAGAGCTCGACGTGTCCGATCGCTTGCGGCCTTTCCAGGCCGGCCAGCAGGGGCGGTAACGCACGCAGGATCGTCTGCAAGGGCTGTACCAGCACGGCACAGTCCTGCACGGCGACGATGGACTGGCTCGCGGCAGCGCGGAAGCCCACCTCCAGGCGCGCGGCCTTGGCGTCCCAGCGCACCGCCACGCGGGCACGACGCCGGTAGCCGAACTCCGGCCCCACCAGCGGCGCGGCCCAGGTTTCCGGCACCAGGCCGGCGAAGCGTTCCAGTTGCTCGGCCAGCGTGCGCTGTTTCAGGGCGAGCTGGGCCTCGTGGGGCAGATGCTGGAGCGAACAGCCGCCGCACTGGCGGGCATGGGGGCACGGCTCGGCACGACGCTCCGGGCTGGCCCGCAGGATGCGCTCGGCACGGGCCTCCACCACCTGGCTGCGGGCACCCAGCACCCGCGCCTCGATGGACTCGCCCGGCAGGGCGCCGTCGACGAACCAGGTGCACCCCTGCTCGAAGGCGATGCCCCGGCCGTCATGGGCCAGGCGCTCCACGTCCAGGGTCTGCTTCTTGCCCACCGGCACCGCCGGCGAGGCCTGGCGCTTGCCGCCTCCGCTCTGGAAGCGCAGCCCGCCGTTACGCCTGGACATCGGGCCTCCGTAGCGGCAGGTGCATACGCAGCGGCACCAGCACGCTCGGTGCGCAGCGCGAAAGCACCGGCAGTGCCGGCACGCGGCTGACCCCGTGCACGGGCGCGGCGGACAGGTGAATGCGATAGGCCCGGAGCGAGTAGCGCCCCGGGCGATGGTCAGGACGGGAAATCGGAGTCATCACGGGCGCGCGTCGTACACACCGGTGGACAGGTAGCGATCGCCACGGTCGCAGATGATCGCCACCATCACGGCGTTCTCCACCTCGCGGGACAGGCGCAGCATGGCCGCCACCGAACCGCCGGAGGAGACGCCGCAGAAGATGCCTTCCTCGCGCGCCAGGCGGCGCATGGTGTCCTCGGCCTCGGACTGGGCCATGTCGACGACGCGGTCCACGCGCTCGGCCTGGTAGATCCTCGGCAGGTATTCCTGGGGCCAGCGGCGGATGCCGGGGATGGCCGAGCCTTCCTGGGGCTGCAGGCCGACGATCTGGATCGCCGGGTTCTGCTCCTTGAGGTAGCGCGAGGTGCCCATGATGGTGCCGGTAGTGCCCATGGAGCTGATGAAGTGGGTCACGGTGCCCTGGGTCTGGCGCCAGATTTCCGGGCCGGTCCCCACGTAGTGGGCCTCGGGGTTGTCACCGTTGGCGAACTGGTCCAGCACCTTGCCACGGCCTTCGGCCTGCATGCGCTCGGCCAGGTCGCGGGCACCTTCCATGCCCTCGTCCTTGCTGACGATGATCAGCTCGGCGCCGTAGGCGGTCATCGCCGCCTTGCGCTCGGCGCTCATGTTGTCCGGCATGATCAGGATCATCCGGTAACCCTTGATCGCCGCCGCCATGGCCAGCGCGATGCCGGTATTGCCGGAGGTGGCCTCGATCAGCGTGTCGCCGGGCTGGATGTCACCGCGCAGCTCGGCACGGGTGATCATCGACAGGGCCGGGCGGTCCTTCACGGAGCCGGCCGGGTTGTTGCCTTCGAGCTTGACCAGGAGGGTGTTGCGGGTGTCGCCCCCCAGGCGCTGCAGGCGCACCAGCGGGGTATTGCCGATGCAGTCGGCGATGGTTGGGTACTGCAGGGTCATGGCAGTTCTGCGATCCAGACTCAGAGGGGCGCCCATGATACCGGCAAACCCCTCTACGCCATATCGCACAAGCGTTTCCGCTTATGGCTTAGCGCTATATCCATGGAACGGAATGGCATTTGGAAAGGCAGCGCACGTGGTTTTACAGCGCAAATGGAAATGAATACTATTCGCCGCCTTTCCCCTGGCCATGCCGCCCATGTCCCTCACCCTGACCCGCACCGACATCCTCGACCGCGAGGCCCTGCAGCAACGCCTGGCCAGCGAACCGCGCCAGGCCGCCAGCGCCGTGCTGGCCGCCGCCCGTGAAGGCGTGGTGCCCGCGCAGACCCTGCTGGGCCAGTTGCTGCTGGACGGGCGCGGCATCGAGCGCGACCCGGCGCTGGCACGGCAGTGGTTCCGCATTGCCGCCGCCAATGGCGACCCCATGGCCCACAACATGCTCGGCCGCTGCCTGGAACAGGGCTGGGGTGGCGAGGTGGACCTGCCCGGCGCCGCCCGGGCCTTCCGCCAGGCCATGGACGCCGGGCTCGACTGGGGTTGCTACAACTACGCCCACCTGCTGGCCGCCGGACGCGGCGTGGCGAAGGACCCGGCCCAGGCCCTGGCCCTCTACGAGCGCGCCGCCGCCCAGGGCCACGCCAAGGCGATGAACTTCGCCGGGCGCTTCCATGAAGAAGGTATCGGCGTGCCCGCCAACCCCGAGCGTGCCCACGCCTGGTACCGGCGCTCCGCCGAGGCCGGCGACTTCCGTGGCCAGTTCAGCCACGCCACCGTGCTGGCCGACCAGGGCGACCTGGCAGGCGCCCTGCACTGGCTGCGCCTGGCCCTGGCCGGCGGCAACCTCAACTTCCTCCGGGAAAGCCGTGCCCGCCTCGCCCAGGCCCGGCACGCCGACATCCGCGCCTTCGCCCTGCCCTACTACCAACGCGCCGCCGAGCTGGGCGACGACAGTGACCATCAGGCCCTGCAGACCTACCAGCAGGGCTGCGCGGGCTGAGGTTCAGGACAGCCCCTGGACCACGCCCAGAACGGCCATCACCGGCAGCCACCCCAGCGGCAACCACGCCGCCAGCCTCGGCCGATAGGGCAACAGCAGTGCCAAGGCCAACCCCGACAGGGACACCAGCCCGAACCAGGCCACAGGCCCCATCGCCCAGCCCCAGAACGCTGCACTCGCCGGCAAGGCCAACACTAACAGGCACCAGCCCGCCGCCCGCAAACCACGCCGCAGTACGGGCGTCGGCTCACGCTGCCACACCTGGCGAAAATGCCGGGGCAGCCCCAGGCACAACGCGGCCATTCCGCCATGGGCCAGGCCCGCGGCCACGCTCAGCATCAGGCTCATCCCTGCACCTCCGCCTTCGGGCTGCGCACCCGCTCCGGGCGCACGGCCGCCGGCTGCTGCACGCGCCAGGCGCACCCGGCCAGCACCAGACCGATGGCAACGGCCGTCACTTCCAGCATGCCGCGGGTGAAATCCCCTGCCCCGCCGCCAGTGGCCCAACCCAGCAGCGGCAGGCCCAGGCAAAGCGCCGCGCCACAACCGAGCTGCTCACTCCAGCCCCGCGCTCCAGGCCGCCACGCGGCGTGGACCAGGCTGACCAGCCAGAGCAGGAAGAACACCCGCACCTCCCAGTGCGCGCGCCCCGCCAGCTCCAGCGGCAGCAGGCGGTTGGCCCACAGCAGCCCCACGCAGGCCACGCCCAGGCCGGCCACCGCCGACAGATTCAGCGCCGCCACCAGGCGCGCGCCCACGCCTCGGCTGGCTTGGCGACGCTGCTTCACCTCATAGAGCAGCAGGCCGGTGGCGATCATCACGCAGCCGCCGAGCCCACAGAGGAAGTACAGCCAGCGCATGGGGTAGCCGCCGAACTGAGCGAAGTGCAGGCCCATGATCACCCGGTGGGTCAGCACGCTGGCGCGCATCGACGGGGGCGCCTGCAGCAGCGCCCCGGTCACCCCGTCGAAAACCATGTTCTGCCCCTTGGTCAGGGCGATGCGGTTGCCCAGCACCCGCCGCACCTCCACCCGGGCATCGCTGCGGCCGGGATGGCGGATCACCACGCCACCCACCGGCCCCATCTGCCGCTCGGCCTCGGCCAGCATCGGCGCCAGTGCGGCCAGAGTGGCAGGCTGTGTCTGGCCGACAGACGGGTGTGCCTCTTCCCCACCGTATTGGGCGTGGTAGAACGCATCAAAATCACCGTCGAACAACGTCTCCAGCGCCGCCGGCATGTAGATCAGCAGGAAGATCGCCAACCCGGTGTAGGCGATCATCAGGTGGAACGGCAGCAACAGCACCGCCGTGGCGTTGTGGGCATCCAGCCAGGAGCGCTGGCCCTTGCCGGGGCGGAAGGTGAAGAACTCCTTGAAGAACTTCTTGTGGATGACGATGCCGGTCAGCAGCGCCACCAGCATGCCCAGCGCCAGCAGGCCCACCACCCAGATGCCGAGCATGCGCGGCAGGTCGAGGGTGAAATGAAAGCGGAAGAAGAACAGCCCGCCGGCACTGTCACGCTGGGGCAGCACCTCCCCCGTCGCCGGGTCCAGGGTCACGCCGCCACCGTGGCGGCGTTCGCCAGCGGAGACGGACAACCCAGGCGAGCGCTCGGTGGGCAGGTTCAGGGTCCAGGTCCGTGCCTCGGGATGGTGCTCCCGCAGGTAGGCCAGCCCGCGCTCGGCGGCCTCGGCGGTGGGCACCGGGGTATCGCGTACCTCCGGGTGCATCCAGTGGTCGATCTCCTGGTCGAACACCGCCAGCGTCCCGGTGAGGAACACCGCGAACAGCAGCCAACCGGCCAGCAGGCCGCCCCAGGTGTGCAGCCAGGCCATGGATTGAGTGAAGGTCTTCTTCATGCCAGCCACTCCAACAGGTGCGGCCAGAAGCCCAGGGCCGCCAATGGCAGCGCCGGGGCCAATCCGAGCCAGGCACGCAGGGCGGTGCGGGCGGCGAAGACCCAGCACACTGCCAGGGTGTAGACCACGAAGCACGGCAGGCTGGCCACCAGCAGCGCATCCACCGGGTGCAGCGGCAGCAGCCGCGCCAATGCGGCGGTGAAGGCATAGGTGAAGGCATAGCCGCCGAGCAAGGCGGCCACCACGCGCGAAAGGACCGGCACCCAGGCCGGCAGGGACAGGGTCATGAACAGGCTCCTCACGGGGTCACGGCACCACGCCCAGTTGCCGCCAGACCGGCAGCACGGCGTGTTCGAACTGGTTCAGTTGCGCGTCGTCCACCTGCACCTGCCAGCCCTCGCGGCGCAGCAGGGCCAGGCCGGTTTCACGCAGCAGACCGCCGCGCAGGCCCGGCATCTCCAGCAGCACCCGCGCCAGGGCCATCTGCTGCGCCGTCGCGGGGATGGACGCTCCCAGGCTGGGCGCCACCAGGTGGCGATAACCGGCCCCCGCCAGCGACCCTTCGGCCAGCAGGCGGTTGAGCCGCTGACCGGCCTCCACCACCACCGGCCCCGGTGACAGCGGGTGGGCATGCCCGGCCCAGGCGAGCATCTGCAACGCCCGGTTGAGCTGGCCGACCTGGGGCGCCAGCGCCGGCCGCCGGGCCAGCTCGGCGAAACTCTGGGGCCCTTCGGCGAGGGCCTGCAGCAGCGGCGAGAACAGAGACGCCTCGCCCTCCACCGGGCCAATGCGGGTGTCGAAGCGCAGGCCGCCCTGGGTCGGCGCCCCCGGCAATGCCGCCCAGCACCCCTCCAGCAAGGCCTGGCGATGGGCGGCCGGCGCAAGCAGATGGCCCGCGCGCTGGTAGAGGTCGCGCCGCTGGGACTGGTTGCGCGCCAGGTCCTTGGCCGTCTCGCGGGCCTCGGTCCTCTGCAGCGCCTCCAACAACGGCAGGCAGGCGCCGGGCACCGACAGCGCGTCGATGTTCTCCAGCGGCACGGCGCTGCCGGCGTAGCCCAGGCCGATCGCCGCGAACTCGCCCATCACCTGGGCCACCGGCAGGGGCTCCCAGTGCTCGCAGAGCAGCTCGTGGGCGAGCTGGGCCAGGTCCTCCGGCTCGCCGGCATCCAGCCGCCGGGCCACGTCGGGGTGCTCGACGAAGTAGCCGGCCCCCGCCGCCTGCCAGCCACGCAGGGCGGAGAAGGCACCACGCAGGCGTTGCGCCGGAGTGCCTGGGGCCTGCTGGGCGTGCTGCCAGATGAAGCGCTGAGCGGCGCGGAACGCCGACAGGCCCGGCTCGGTCATGTAGCCCAGATAGGCCACGCCACCGGGTCGCAGGCGCTGCTGAATAAAGGTGCGGATGGCCGCCCGGTTGGCCGGCGACACCCAGGAGTAGACGCCGTGCAGGACGATGAAGTCGAAGCCCTCGCCCAGGTCCTGCCCGGCCAGCCCGTCGAACGCCGCCTCGACGAAGCGCAGGTTGGCGAGCCCGGCACGGGTCGCCAGGTCCCGCCCGTGGACGATGTGTCGGGGGTTGAAGTCCACCGCGACGAACTCGCCGGCCGGGTTGGCCGCTGCCAGCAGCAGGCTGCCCAGCCCCTGGCCGCAGCCCAGCTCGCAATAGCGAAAACCCCGGGACAGGTCCGGGGCGCTGCGCCCGAGGGCGGTGAGGGTGGCCACCATCCAGCTCGGTGCGAGTTCCGGCTGGACCAGATGGGGATAAGGGGCATCGGCCAGGTAGCCGTCGTGCCAGAGGCTCATGCGCTGCATCCATCATGAAAAGGCCCCGCCGGAGCACCCGGCGGGGCATGGGCCCGCCGTTTCCGGCAGACCAGGAGCCCAGGTCAGAACGAGGCGGTGACGGAGGCGAAGTACGACCGGCCCGGTTCGTTGTAGGTGTTGGCGCCGGCGTCGCTGGCGTTGCCTTCGCGGTAGATGCGCTTGTCGAACAGGTTGTTGATGCCCAGGCGCACGCTGTAGTTCTTGCTGAACTCATAGCCGGCGCTGACGCCCATCAGCCCGTAGGGGTCCACATCCTTCTGCGCGGTGGTGACGTAGGCCTGGTTGGTGCGCTGGTTGAGCGAGGGTGCTTCCTGCTTGCCGTAGTAGGTGCCGCTGACCTGCAGGGAGAGCTGCTCGGTGGCGTACCAGTCCAGGGTGGTGTTGACGGTGTACTCGGGGATGATGCTCAGCGGCTCGCCGCTGTCGCGGTCCTCGGACTGGATCATGTAGGTGAGGTTGGTGTTCCACTCCAGGCTCGGGTCGAGGGCGATGAACAGGTTGCCCTCGATGCCTTCCACCACCGCCTTGCCGGCGTTCTCCCACTGCTGCACGCGGCGGCCGTTGCCCAGGCGGTAGGCGAAGTCATTGCTGCCGACGATCTTGTTCTTGTAGTCGTTGCGGAAGTAGGTGGCGCTGGCGCGCCATTGCCCCATGTCCAGGGCCAGGCCGATTTCCTTGTTGATGCTGGTTTCCGCCTCCAGGTTCGGGTTGCCCACCAGGTAGCAGCCGCCGCTGTTGGTCTGCCCGGCGTTGCAGCCGTTGCCCATGCTGTAGAGCAGGTAGTTGGGGTTGGACTGGTAGAGGTTGGGCGTCTTGTAGGCGCTCGCGATGCCGCCCTTCAGGGTCAGCTCATCGGTGAGCTTGTGGGAGGCGTTGAGGCTCGGGCTCCAGTTGCCGCCGAACTCCTCGTGCTGGTCGTAGCGCAGGCCCGGGGTGACGGTGGTGCGGCTGTCCAGCTCGATATTGTCCTCGGCATACAGCGCATAGCTGCGGGCATCGGTCTTGGTGTTGCCGCGGCTGAAGCCGGGGATGGCAGTGCCCGGGTCGAAGCTCTGGGCGCGCAGGGAGCCCGGGTCGTTGAGGACCTCGTAGAGGTACTCGCCACCCAGGGTGAGCATCTGCTCGAACCCCAGGCTCAGGGGCAGGTTCACCTCGCCGCTGGCGCGGGTGTTGCGCAGGCGCGAGGTGAAGGCCCCGGCGCCGTTGGCAGGCGCGCCTTCGGAGCCGCCGGCCAGACCTTCGTTGAGGCGCCAGTTGCGGGTGTAGTCGTAGGCCAGGCTGGCCTTGGAGGTGCCCCATTCGAAGTCGCCGTTGTGGGTCAGCGAGTAGGCACTGCGCTGCATCACGTTGGTTTCCGAACCCACCAGGCCGCTGACGAAGGCGCCACCGTTGTTGAGCATGGTGTCGCCGGCAAAGATGTTGCCCTGGCGGCTGTAGCTGGCCTCCAGGTCGAGGCTCTGCTCGGGGTTGAGCTGCCAACTGAGCAGGCCGTTGACGTCCTTGTTGCGCACGCCTTCACGGCCCGCCACCAGGGAAGTGGGGTCGCTCTGGTGGCCGGCGTTGAGGTCGGCGTCGTCGGCATCGGTCTTGCTCATGCCGCCGTACACGCGGAAGGCCAGCGCGTCGTTCAACGGGCCGCTGAGGTTGAAGTTGGTGCGGCGGCTGGCGCCATCGGCATCGTCCTCGGGGAGCTGGGTGAACACGGTCATCGAGCCGTGCAGTTCCTGGGTGGGGCGCTTGGTGATGATGTTGACCACGCCGCCCATGGCGCCGGAGCCGTAGCGGGCAGCGGCCGGGCCACGGAGGATCTCGATGCGCTCGACTTCCTCGGCCGGCACCCAGTTGGTCTCGCCACGGGTGTCGCGGTCACCGTTCCAGCCGTAGCGCACGGCGTTGCGCGAGGTGGAGGGCTTGCCGTCGATGAGGATCAGGGTGTTTTCCGGGCCCATGCCGCGCAGGTCGATCTGACGGTTGTTGCCACGGTTGCCGCTGGTGCTGTTGCCGGTGAGGTTGACCCCCGGCTCGCGGCGGATCACGTCGGACAGGTCGTTGGCCGGCGGACGCTTGCGGATGTCTTCGGCGGTGATGATGGAAACGCCCGGCGCCTGCTTCAGCTCTTGCTCGGCAGTGCCGATCACGCGGGTTTCCTGCAGCTCCAGCGCCTGCTCGGCGGCTTCACCGACCTTTGCCTGGGCCTGCTCGGCGACGTCGTCGGCCAGCTCCAGCGTCTCGGCCTGGACCCAGGCCGGCGCGGAGGCGGCCAGCAGGGCCAGGGCGAAGGGGTTGAGGGTGAATCGCGGCTGCGTCATGGGGCACTCCTTGGGCAATCGGGCAGTCACGTGGGACGGGGCATGCCGATGCAGGCGGAGCGATCGCGCTGGTCTTCATTTGGCAGGCCCGAGTCGGACGCGGGTCGGCGCAAATGGTAGTTATTCTTATTTGACAGTAAAGATCATTTACAAACTATACATTTTCCAGCCGCAGGCACAGGCGCAGGCCCCGCGCACCGTTCTCCGCCCACAGGTCACCGCCCTGTGAGCGCAGGGTGCCGCGGGCGATGGCCAGCCCCAGGCCGAAACCCTCGCCCCCCGGCCGGGCACTGCTGAGGCGGGTGAAGGGCCGGAAGATGGCCTCCAGCCGGGCCGGGTCCACGCCGCCACCCTCGTCCTCCAGCCACAACTGCCAGTGCTCGCCCTCACGTTGTGCACCGAGGCGGATGATGCCCTCCGGTGGGGAGTGGCGGATGGCGTTGCGCAAGCCGTTCTCCAGGGCCTGGGCGAGGCCGTTGAGGTTGCCGTGGACGCGGCAGTCCGCCGGCAGTTCGCAGCGCAGGCGCTCTGGCGGCCAGCCGCTTTCGAAGCTGGCGTCCTCGCTGAGCACGGCCCACAGCGAGGCCACGTCGATCACCTCCCGAGGCAGTTGCGGGCGCTCGGTGTCCAGCCACACCAGCTCCAGGGTGTCGTCCACCAGCTTCTGCATGCACTGCACCTCGCGCTCCAGGCGCTGGCGCAGTTGGCCGATCTCCAGCTCGCTCTCCCCCGCCACCCGCAGCCGACTCAGCGGCGTGCGCAGCTCGTGGGAGAGGTCGCAGAGCAGTTGGCGCTGGTGCTCCACCGTGGTTTCCAGGCGCTCGGCCATGTGGTCGAAGGCCCGGGCCAGCTCGCCCAGCTCATCGCGACGGCGGCTGACCTGAGGCGATACACGGGTTGAGAGGTGGTTGCCGCGCAGGGCGTTGGCCTGTTCGCGCAGGTGGCGCAGCGGGGCGAGCAGCAGGCGGTACAGCCCGACACAGAGGAGGAAGGCCAGGGCCCCCGGCACCACGCCGTGGATCAGGACGCGCGCCAGCAGGCTGAACCCGCCGGGCAGGTAGCGTTCGGGCAGGCGCATCACCAGTTGGCCGGCATCCGGCGCCTCGGGAAACGGCAGGCTGAGGATCGGCAACCTGCCACTGCGCTTGCTCATGGGCCAGTCGACGCGCCGCATGAAGGTCAGGCGCCCGCGCTCCTCCACGCTGAGCGAACGGCTGCCGAGACTGTCCAGATCCGGCCCGACCACCACGGCCCATCCCGGCTCGCGGGCCAGGTGGCGTTCCAGCCAGCGGTCGACGCCGACCCGGCCATCGCGCCGCCAGGCCTGCTCGGCCTCTGCGGCATAGTGGGTGAGCCGGGCCTGGGCAGCCTCGGTGAGGTGGTAGCCCTGCAATTCGACGTACTCGCCCCAGGCACGGGCAAGCCAGATCACCAGCACGCTGAAGGCCACCAGCAGCACTGCGAGGGGCCAGAACAGCGAACGCCGCCCGGGCACGTCAGGCGTCCTGCCGGGTGAACAGGTAGCCCTTGCCCCAGGCCGTTTCCACGCGGCCGTTGGTGTAGCCGGCGGCGGCGAGCTTGCGGCGGATGTGGCTGACGTGCATATCCAGGCTGCGATCGTGCTGGGAATAGGCCCGGTGCAGCACCTGCTGATAGAGGAAGGCCTTGCTGAGCACCTCCTCGGCGTGGCGGACCAGGGTCTCCAGCAGGCGGTATTCGGTGCCGGTGAGCCCGGCCCAGTTGCCCTCGCAGGCGACATCGTTCTTCAGCTCGTCGAACTGCAGGCCCGGCTCCTCCAGCGCGGCGGCGGTGACCGCGCCCCGGCGCTCATAGGCCACCCGGCGCAACACCGCGTCGACGCGCACCTGCAGCTCCACCAGGCTGAAGGGCTTGGGCAGGTAGTCGTCGGCGCCCCGGCTGAAGCCGGCGATGCGGTCCTGCTCGGCGCCCAGGGCAGACATCAGGATCACCGGCACGCCCTGCTCCCGGCGCAGTTCGCCGAGCACCTCCAGGCCGTTGCGCCCGGGCAGCAGGATGTCCAGCAGGATCAGGTCGAAAGGCTCGCGACGGGCCAGCCCGAGACCGGCGTCGCCGTCGTGCTGCAGGACCACTTCGAAGCCTCGGCGCCCGAGGTGGGCGGCCAGGTGGGCGGCCAGCACCGGATCGTCCTCGATGGCCAGGATGCGGGCGGCCCCCGGCGAGCAATTGTTCATGACTTGCACCAGCGAATACGAAGCATTCCTCAGAGAGCGCGCATTCTGTCAAAACGCCAGGCAGATTCCCACCGGGCGAGTCGCTACACTTCGGGCACTTTCGTCTAAAGGATTCCGGCGTGTTCAAGGATCTCGGCATCAAGGGTCGCGTGCTGCTGCTGACCCTGCTCCCCACCAGCCTGTTGGCGATGGTGCTGGGCGGCTACTTCATCTGGGCCCAGCTTTCCGACATGCAGGCCCAGCTCCTGCAGCGCGGGCAGATGATCGCCGAGCAACTCGCGCCCCTGGCCGCTCCGGCCCTGGTACGCGGTGACGGCCTGCTGCTGGAACGCATCGCCGACAACGCTCTGGACCAGCCCGACGTGCGCGCGGTGAGCTTCCTCGACCTCGACCGGATGCGCCTGGCCCACGCCGGGCCGAGCATGCTCAATGGCAGCCCGGACAACGACGGCAGCCACACCAGCCAGATCAGCAACACCGATGCCACGCGCTTCATGCTGCCGGTGTTCGAGCGCCACCGGGTGCTCGCCGGCGACGCGCCACCCGCCGAGGGTGACCGCGTGCTGGGCTGGGTGGAACTGGAGATGTCCCACCACGGCACCCTGCTGCGCGGCTACCGCAGCCTGTTCGCCAGCCTGATGCTGATCACCGCCGGGCTGGCCATCACCGCACTGCTGGCGCTGCGCATGAGCCACTCCATCAACGAACCGCTGCGGCGCATCAAGCAGGGCGTCGCGCTGCTCAAGGAAGGCCGTCTGGAAACCCGCCTGCCGCAGTTGGGCAACCACGAGATGGACGAGCTGGCTGCCGGCATCAACCGCATGGCCGAGGCCTTGCAGAGCGCCCAGGAAGAACTGCAGCACAACATCGACCAGGCCACCGAGGACGTGCGGCAGAACCTGGAGACCATCGAGATCCAGAACATCGAACTGGACCTGGCGCGCAAGGAAGCCCTGGAGGCCAGCCGCATCAAGTCCGAGTTCCTCGCCAACATGAGCCACGAAATCCGCACACCGCTCAACGGCATCCTCGGTTTCACCAACCTGCTGCAGAAGAGCGAGCTGTCGCCGCGCCAGCAGGACTACCTGGGCACCATCGAGCAATCCGCCGAGAGCCTGTTGGGGATCATCAACGAGATTCTCGACTTCTCGAAGATCGAGGCCGGCAAGCTGGTGCTGGAGAACATCCCCTTCAATCTGCGCGACCTGATCCAGGACACCCTGACCATCCTTGCCCCGGCCGCCCACGAAAAGCGCCTGGAGCTGGTCAGCCTGGTGTACCGCGACACCCCGGTGCACCTGATGGGCGACCCGCAGCGCCTCAAGCAGGTGCTGACCAACCTGGTGAGCAACGCCATCAAGTTCACCCGCGAGGGCACGATCGCCGTGCGCGCGATGCTCGAGGACGACAGCGAGCCGGACCTGGCGCAACTGCGCATCAGCGTGCAGGACACCGGCATCGGTCTCTCCAACGAGGACCTGCGGGCGCTGTTCCAGGCCTTCACCCAGGCCGACAACTCGCTCTCGCGCCAGGCCGGCGGCACCGGTCTCGGGCTGGTCATCTCCAAGCGTCTGGTGGAACAGATGGGCGGCGAGATCGGCGTGGCCAGTACCCCGGGCGCGGGCTCGGAGTTCTGGATCAGCATCAGCCTGCCGAAGGCCCGCGACGATACCGACGACCTGCCCAAGGCCACCCTGGCCGGGCGTCGCGCCATCGTCTTCGAGCCCCAGGAGCTGACCCGCCAGGCCTTGCGCCACCAGTTGGAGGACTGCGGCCTGGAGGTGCTCGACGCACCCAGCCTGGAGGCCCTGCTGGAGCAGGTCGCCACCCAGCGCCAGGGCCCGCAGGCCATCGGCTTCGCGGTGCTGGCCGCGAGCACCGCGGCGCTGCCGCCGGAGCGCCTCGCCCAGTTCATCTGGGACCTGGAGCAACTGGGCTGCAAGAGCCTGGTGCTCTGCCCCACCACCGACCAGGCGCTGTACCACCCGGTGCTGCCCGACTCCCACAACCAGCTGCAGGCCAAGCCGGCCTGCACCCGCAAACTGCACCGCGCCCTCAGCAGCCTGGTGGGTCCGCGCCCGGTCCGCGTGGAGGCGCCGATGCCGGTGGTGCAGCGGGCGCCGCGCATCCTCTGCGTGGACGACAATCCGGCCAACCTGTTGCTGGTCAAGACCCTGCTCGGCGACATGGGCGCCGAGGTGACGGCGGTGGATAGCGGCTACGACGCCGTGGACGCGGTGTGCCAACAGAGCTTCGACCTGGTGCTCATGGACGTGCAGATGCCCGGCATGGATGGGCGTCAGGCCACGGAGGAAATCCGCCGCCTGGAGGCCAGCCGCGAGACCAGCCCGGTACCCATCGTCGCCCTCACCGCCCACGCCCTGGTCAACGAGAAGCGTGCCCTGCTGCAAGGTGGCATGGACGACTACCTGACCAAGCCCATCGGCGAACGCCAACTGGCCCAGGTGGTGCTGAAGTGGACCGGCCTGGCACTCCAGGGCCCGGTGACGGAGCGCCCCGCCGAGCACGCCGCTCCGGAAGTGGAGCCAGCCGTGCTGGACCCGGAGGAAGGCCTGCGCCTGGCCGCCGGCAAGGCCGACCTGGCGGCGGACATGCTGGGCATGTTGTTGGCCTCCCTGGATGCCGACCGCCAGGCGATCCGCCAGGCACTGGAAGCGGACGACCGCGCCACCCTGCTGGAGCGGGTGCACCGCCTGCATGGCGCGACGCGCTACTGCGGCGTGCCCCAGTTGCGGGCCGCCTGCCAGCGCAGCGAGACCCTGCTGAAGAAGAACGACCCGGCCAGCCGCGAAGCCCTGGACGACCTGGACCGCGCCATCGAGCGCCTGGCCGCCGAGGCCGTCATGTCCTCCTGAGCTGACCTGGGGCAAGGCCCCGGCGGGAAGGGATTCCTAGACTCCGGGCACATTTATAGGAGCGCCCATGCGAACCATCCTGTTCAGCACCCAGACCTACGACCGCGATAGCTTCCTGGCCTGCTCGTCCGACCTTGACCTGCACTTCCAGCCCGCCCGCCTGACCCCGGACACCGCCGCCCTCGCCCAGGGCCATGCAGTGGTCTGCGCCTTCATCAACGATGACCTCTCCGCCCCGGTGCTGGAGCGCCTGGCCGAGGGCGGCACGCGACTGATCGCCCTGCGCTCGGCCGGCTACAACCACGTCGACCTGCACGCCGCCCAGCAGTTGGGGCTCACTGTGGTGCGGGTGCCGGCGTACTCGCCCCACGCCGTCGCCGAGCACGCGGTGGCGCTGGTCCTGGCCTTGAACCGGCGCCTGCACCGCGCCTACAACCGCACCCGCGAGGGCGACTTCAGCCTCCACGGGCTGACCGGCTTCGACCTGGTGGGCAAGCGCGTCGGGGTGGTGGGCAGCGGGCAGATCGGCGAAGTGTTCGCCCGCATCATGGCCGGCTTCGGCTGTGCCCTGCTGGCCTACGACCCTTACCCCAACCCGGCGGTGGAAGCCCTGGGTGGGCGCTACGTGCCCCTGGACGAACTGCTGGCCGAGAGCGACATCGTCAGCCTGCACTGCCCGCTGAACGACAGCACCCGCTACCTGATCAACAGCCACAGCCTGCAGCGCATGAAGCACGGCGCCATGCTGATCAACACCGGGCGTGGCGCGCTGGTGGAGACGCCGGCGCTGATCGAGGCGCTGAAGAGCGGCCAACTGGGCTACCTGGGCCTGGATGTCTATGAAGAGGAGGCCAACCTGTTCTTCGAGGACCGCTCCGACCTGCCGCTGCAGGACGATGTGCTGGCCCGGCTGCTGACCTTCCCCAACGTGATCGTCACCGCCCACCAGGCCTTCCTCACCCGCGAAGCACTGGCCGCCATCGCCCGCACCACCCTGGACAACATCAGTGCCTGGGCCAGCGGCGCGCCGGTTAACCGGGTCGAGGCCTGAACCCCCGGGAGGGCGCGCTGACGCGCCTTCGCAATCCGATGAAGACGCCTAGTCTGTTAGCATGCGCGTCGATTCCGGAGGACTCATGGCCGAACACGATTTCCGCTACACCCTGCTCAACCCCGCCCACACCCTCAACGAATGCCGCGCCCTCGCGCCGGGCCGCTACCAGGTCACCGGGGTCGGTGGCTCGGTGAAGGATGGCGATACCCTGCTGGTCACCCTGCGCGGCAGCCGTGAGCTGTCCATGCGCCTGGAAGTGGAGAAGGTCCGCCACCTGATCAACCCGCCCGGGCAATGGCTGGCCGTGGCCAAGGGCCCGGCATTCAAGGAGCTGTCGATCCTGCAGTGGAAGGTCGACTGCGACGCCTGCGGCAAGCGCCTGGACTTCGAATTCGCCGTGGACGCCAGCCTGGGCAAGCCCGCCGAGACGCCCGCCGCTGAGGCGCGCATCACCGAGCTGGGCTGGGCCAAGTGTGACGGCCGCCACCTCTGCCCCACCTGTCAGGAGACCGTGTGATGAAACGACTCGCCCTGCCGCTGGCTCTGGTCAGCGCCACCCTCGCCGGCTGCGCCACCGAAGGCCCCACCCTGGAAACCGAACGCACCTACCAGGTGGAGTGGATCGGTGAGCGCCCACTGATCGACCGCAGCCACCTGACGCTGACCCTGGGTCACGACGGCCGCGCCTACGGCAACGCCGGCTGCAACCACTGGTTCGCCTCCTACACCCTGGAGGGCGAGCGCCTGAGCTTCGGCCCGGTGGGCAGCACCCGCAAGGCTTGCGCCCCGGCCCTGATGGAGCAGGAGCAGCGCTTCCTGGGCTTCCTCCCCGGCGTGCAGCGCTGGGACTTCTCGGCCACCGAGCAACTGCGCCTGTGGCCGGCTGAAGGCAAGGCCCTGCGCCTCTGGCCGGAGCGCTGAGTCGGCGTCAGAACAGGCTGAGCTGTTCGGCGGCGCCGCGCAGGTCCTGCAGGCGCACGCCGATGCCGATCAGCCGCACCGGGCGCTCGCCCCGCGCAAAGGCGGCGCCCAGCAACAACCGATAGCTGTCCAAGTCCCGCCCGGCCCCGGCCTGTTCCAGAGTGGTCTGGGTGAAATCGAGGAACTTCAGCTTCACGAACGGCTTGTCCGGCCGATAGCTGGCATCCAGCCGGGCCAGGCGCCGCTCCAGCTCTTCATGCAGTGCCGGCAGGCGCTCCAGGCAGGCCGCCAGGTCCGGCAGGTCCTGGTCGTAGGTGTTTTCCACGCTCAATGACTGGCGCCGGCTGTCCACCTGCACCGGGCGCTCGTCGTGCCCACGCGCCAGGTTGTAGAGGCGCTCGCCGAAGCTGCCGAACTCCCGCACCAATGCCGTCAGGCTCCATTCCCGCAGGTCCGAGCAGAGGTGCACACCGAGGCGCCCGAGCTTGTCGGCCGTGACCTTGCCCACCCCATGCAGCTTCGCCACCGGCAGCTCGGCGACGAATGCTTCGACCTGGTCGGGGGTGATGACGAACAAGCCATCGGGCTTGCGCCAGTCACTGGCGATCTTGGCGAGGAACTTGTTCGGCGCCACCCCGGCGGAGACGGTGATCCGCAGCTCCTGCCAGACCCGCCGGCGGATCTCCTGGGCGATGCGCGTGGCGCTGCCGCTGAAATGCGGGCTGTCGGTGACGTCGAGGTAGGCCTCGTCCAGGGACAGCGGCTCGATGCGCTCGGTGTAGTCCCGCAGGATGCCGTGGATGGCCTTGGAGGCCTCGCGGTAGGCCTCGAAGCGCGGCTTGACGATGAGCAGGTCCGGACACAGCTTCAGCGCGTGGCGCGAGGACATCGCCGAGCGCACGCCATAGGCCCGCGCCTCGTAGTTGCAGGTGGCGATCACCCCGCGGCGATCCGCCGAGCCGCCAACGGCCAGCGCACGCCCTACGAGGCTGGGGTCGTCACGCATCTCGATGGAGGCGTAGAAGCAGTCGCAGTCAATGTGGATGATTTTCCGCTGGCTCATAGAGGCGGCACAGATCAGGGCTGCGCGGGCGGGGCGCACATCTATATGAAGGGAGGCGGATTCTAGCGGATTCGCGGCAAGGCGGCCCGGCCGCGTGAGGGCCGGGCCGACGGGGTCAGGCAGGGCAGGCAGCCAGCGCGCGCTGGTAATGGACGGGCCAGTCCCGACGGGCGGCCTCATCCACCGCCCAGTGACGCTGGTAGCAGGCCCAGGCGCCGGCCTCATCCCCGAGCGACGGCAGGCCGGCCGGGTCGCTCCATAACAGCAGGCGCGCCAGAGCGGCGGCGAGCACATCATCATGCTCCAGCGCGCTGTAGACCCGCTCGGCAATCGGCGGCACCTGCCGGGCATCACACACCGCCACGGCCATGTCGCGGGTCTGCGCCGCCCGCAGCACGCCCCCCACCATCACCCCGTCGGGCACGGCCCGCCAGTAACCCCGGCCTGGGCCACGGGCGTCCCGCCGGCTGTGGAAGCCACTGGCGGCCAGGCCGCTGGCCAGCAGCAGCACCTCCTCCTCGCGCCCGGACAGGGGCTCGGGCAGCAGGGCCAATGCAGGGTGCAGGATGGTGCGACGGATCGCATCGAGCATGAGGAGTCCTCCGAAACGATTACGCAGTCGGGCTGGGCAAGAACCGCCCACCCTGACGAAAAAAGCCCCACTCAAGGAGTGGGGCTCGCCGGGAGAGGCGGCGGGCGTACCGGGTACGACCGCCCGGCCAGTATCCCCAGCGCCGGACGCGCATCAACGCCCGGAACTTCAATCAGAAATCTCCTACCCTTTTCTGACAACTTTCCCATTCAGCCTCCCGCTAGCCTGCTCGGGTGCCTGGTAATGGAAGGACCGGCACCCTCGAGGCCGGTCCCTACCCCGTACCGGCCTCGAGGTCTTTCCTACCCCCTCAAGTAAACAATTCTCCCGGCTGCAGGCCATGTACCACGGGGGATGACGCCGTTTCGACACGCTAAGTTTCTGAAGAAAAACCACTTTTTCAGAAATCAGTTGTTGACAGGGGCAGATTAATCGCTAGAATGCCGACCCACAGACGCGGGATGGAGCAGTCTGGTAGCTCGTCGGGCTCATAACCCGAAGGTCGTTGGTTCAAATCCAGCTCCCGCAACCAAACAAAGAAAGGCCACTCAATCGAGTGGCCTTTTCTTTTATGGGGGTTTTTCTTCACCGCCAGGAGCGCCAGGGAAAAGTTGCACGCCGGGGCTTGGAACTTGAGCGTCGAGCCCACATCCTGTGGCGCACATTTCCATGAGGTGCTCGATGCGCGCCAGCCCCGCAACCCCCGATGAGTCCGTCCTGCCCGATGACGAGCAACCAGTCGATGCCAACCAATTGCGCTGGCTCGATCGCCTGAGTGCCTATCGGCAACCCTTGGGACTGGCCTTTACCCTCCTTCTCTTCACCCTTGCCCTGGTGGCCTGCTGGCACCTGCTGCGCGAACTCGACCCTGATGCCCTGCGCGGTGCCCTGCACGACGTGCCAGTGAACAGCCTGCTGGCGGCCGTCGGCGCCACGGCAGTGAGCTTCATGGCGCTGGTGGGCTACGAATGGTCCGGCCTACGCTTCGCAGGCGTGCGCATCCCGCTGCCACGCATGGCACTGGGCAGCTTCTGCGCCTCAGCCATCGGCAATGCCATCGGCCTTTCGGTGGTCACTGGCGGTTCGGTGCGCTAC